>NZ_QOCB01000035.1 GCF_003318165.1 Psychromonas sp. B3M02 | reverse complement strand
TAATACAATTGGTATTACATATTTAAAGACATAAAAAAACCAGCCGATTGGCTGGTTTGTATATTAGTGAGTATTAAAAACTAATTAGAATTCCGCAGTACCTGGTGCACGTGGGAATGCAATTACGTCACGGATATTTTGTACGCCCGTTACATATGAAACTAAACGCTCAAACCCAAGGCCAAAACCAGCGTGTGGTACAGTACCGTATTTACGTAAGTCGCGGTACCAGCCGTAGTCTTCTTTATCTAAGCCCATTTCATCAAGACGCTTATCTAGTGCAACTAAATCTTCTTCACGTTGACTACCGCCAATGATTTCACCAATACCTGGTGCAAGTACGTCCATTGCCGCTACCGTTTTGCCATCTTCATTTAGTTTCATGTAGAAAGCTTTAATGTCTTTCGGGTAGTTTTGAAGAATGATTGGCGCACCAACGTGTTCTTCAGCAAGGTAACGTTCATGCTCAGATTGTAAATCCACGCCCCATTCAACAGGGTACTCAAATGTTTTGTCACATTTTTGTAGAATGTCGATGGCATCAGTGTAATCCATACGTACAAATTCAGAATTAACCATCTTCTGTAAACGAGTGATCGCTTCTTTATCTACACGCTCAGCAAAGAAAGCCATATCATCAGCACGTTCTGTTAATACTGCGTTAAATACATATTTCAACATATCTTCAGCTAGTTGTGCCGCATCCGCTAAATCAGCAAATGCAATTTCAGGTTCAACCATCCAGAATTCTGCAAGATGACGAGTTGTGTTTGAGTTTTCAGCACGGAAAGTTGGGCCGAAAGTGTAAACATTGCTTAATGCACAAGCATAGGTTTCAGCATTTAACTGACCAGATACCGTTAAGAAAGTCTCTTTACCAAAGAAATCTTTTTTGTAATCGATTTTACCTTGGTCGTTACGCGGTAAGTTTTCTAAATCTAAAGTACTTACCTGGAACATTTCACCAGCACCTTCACAGTCACTGCCTGTGATGATAGGTGTGCTGATCCAGTTAAAGCCACGCTCATAAAAGAAGTTATGGATAGCATGTGATAAACAGTTACGAACACGTGTCACCGCACCAAACATGTTTGTACGAGGGCGAAGGTGAGCATGTTCGCGCATGTATTCAATACTGTGGCGTTTTGCAGACATTGGGTAAGTATCCGGGTCTTGTACAAAACCTAACACTTCAACTTTAGTTGCTTGAAGTTCGAATTGTTGACCTTTCCCTGGGCTTTCTACTAGTTCACCCGTTACTGCAACACTACAACCAGCAGATAAATTTAATACATCTGCAGTGTAATTTTCTAATTCAGCAGGCACAACTGCTTGGATCGGATCAAAACATGAACCGTCGTAGATATTTAAAAATGAGATGCCAGCTTTTGAATCACGACGTGTACGGATCCAGCCTTTTACTGTCACTTGGCTGCCTAATGCAAATTTGCTGTTGAAAATATCAACAATGGGTGTTTTTGACATCTTAAATTGTGCTCCATAATCACAGGGTTAACTGTTTTATACTAAAAATATTGATAGCTGCATATCTTACCTTGGATAGATTCAGATACAAGCCTCTGACCTTATATTAATAACACTATTGCCAGTTAAATAAGCACTTAAATAGTGTAATAAGTTATTTTACTAAACATGGCTAGCTGGTTAGTGGTTTTATTTGGGTTATCTATTTACTTAACTCCTCACAGACTTGGAAAATTGCATCGCAGAGTTTGGTTAATTGTGACTGCTTAATAATATAAGGCGGCATAATATAGATAAGTTTGCCAAAAGGGCGAATCCATACTCCGGCGTCTACAAATTGTTTTTGGATAGATGCGAGGTCAACTGCTTGGTGTAACTCTACGACGCCTATTGCGCCCAATACTCTTACTTTGTTCACTGCTTTCAGTTTGTTACAAGGTGTAAGTTGTTGTTGTAATTGTAAAGCGATCGTTTCAACTAATAGCTTCCAGTCACTATTGAACAGCATAGCTAAGTTGGCATTAGCAACGGCGCAAGCTAATGGGTTCCCCATAAAAGTAGGGCCGTGCATAAATACACCTGCCTTACCTTGGCTAATTGTATTAGCTACTTTCTTAGTTGTTAATGTTGCAGCAAAACTCATATAACCACCGGTTATTGCTTTACCTAAACAGAGAATATCTGGACTAATTTGAGCATGCTCACAAGCAAATAATTTACCAGTTCGCCCAAAACCAGTTGCGATTTCATCAGCAATCAATAGTACATTATATTGATCACATAACTTACGAACTGCCTTTAGATAATTAGGATGGTAAAAATGCATACCACCTGCACCTTGTACAATGGGCTCCAAAATCAATGCAGCAATTTGATTATGTTTTTCTTCTAATAATTTAGTCAGTTCATACATTTCACTATCATTCCATTCTTGATCAAAAGCGATAGTGGGTTGCTTAGTAAAGTAATTTTTAGCAACAAAGTCTTGATATAGTTCATGCATGGAGCCGTCAGGATCGGTAACACTCATCGCTGCAAAAGTATCTCCGTGATACCCTTTTTTTAATGCAACAAACTTGGGTTTCGCATACCCTAATGATTGCCAGTATTGCAAAGCCATCTTTATGGCAACTTCCACTGCAACACTGCCTGAATCACTGAAAAATACTTTATTTAAACCGTCCGGCGTTATCTCAACTAATGTTTTTGCTAAATCAACGGCAGGCTGATGGGTTAAACCGCCAAACATGATATGTGACATCTTACCTAATTGCTTTGTGGCAGCTTGATTTAGGGCGGGTACATTGTAACCAAACAAACTGGCCCACCAAGAAGACATTCCATCCACTAATTGCTCGCCAGATTGTAACTGAATCAAACACCCATCAGCACTGGTTACTGGGTAACAAGGAATTGGTGCGGTCATTGAAGTATAAGGGTGCCAAATATGTTGTTTATCGAAATCAAGGTCAACTACGGTCTTTGATGAAACTCTATTGTTCATTTATCATCCAATTGTAAAGGTTTTTATAAGTTTTAGGTTGACAGTGTAACGTCCAATATTAAACTAACCAAATATTTTTCAACTTAGGTCGCCTTAATATGCTTAACCAAAATCAACCCCGTCATGACTGGACAGTCAGTGAAGTTAATGATTTATTTGCATTGCCATTTATGGATTTAATGTTCAAAGCACAAACTGTACACCGTGCTAATTTCCCCAATAATCAAGTACAAGTCAGTACTTTATTGTCCATTAAAACAGGTGCTTGCCCCGAGGACTGTAAATATTGTCCACAAAGTGCACGGTATGATACTGGTCTTGAAAAAGAAACATTAATGGAAGTTGATAAAGTGATCAAAGCGGCTAAAGAAGCCAAGGCAACGGGTTCTACACGTTTTTGTATGGGCGCAGCCTGGAAGAATCCTAAGCAACGTGATATGCCTTATTTAGTTGAGATGATTAAAGAGGTTAAATCGTTAGGGCTTGAGTCTTGTATGACACTAGGCACGCTGGACAATAATCAAGCCGAGCAATTATCTAGCGCTGGATTGGACTACTACAATCATAATTTAGATACTTCGCCTGAATATTACGGTGAAATTATCACCACTCGATCTTATCAGGAACGATTAGACACTCTAGACCACGTTCGTAATTCCGGTATGAAAGTGTGCAGTGGCGGCATTGTCGGTTTAGGCGAAGAGGGCAAAGACAGATCCGGTTTATTAGTACAATTAGCAAATATGCCTGTTCAACCAGAAAGTGTACCCATTAACAAATTAGTAAAAGTCAAAGGTACACCTTTAGATAATGTTGAAGATCTGGATGACTTTGAGTTTATTAAAACCATTGCGATAGCACGTATTCTTATGCCGAAATCACATGTACGTTTATCTGCTGGGCGTGAAGATATGTCTGAGCAAACTCAAGCCTTGTGTTTTATGGCCGGGGCTAACTCTATCTTTTATGGTTGTAAGTTATTAACCACAGCAAATCCAGATGAAAACTCCGATATGCGTTTATTTAATAAATTAGGTATTAACAAAGAAGAGATTAATTTCTCTCCCTATGAAACTGAAAAAACCGTAGATGCTGCCATTATTCGTCATGCCGAACGCGGTGAACTATTTTATGACGCAACCAGTAAGTTATAACCATGTCATTTGAATTTATTGAGCTGCAACTTGCACAACAAAAACAGCAGCACTTACACCGGTCAAGTGTTGCTATCAGTGGTAAACAAGCTCGTCATATAAAGGTAAATGACAAATCCTTCCTGAATTTTTCAAGTAACGATTACTTAGGGTTGGCCTCAGAGCCAGCTTTGGTCAATGCCTGGAAAAAAGGAGCTGATCTGTTTGGAATAGGCAGTGGTGGATCATATTTAGTGACGGGTTATAACCAGGTGCACCAAGATGTTACTGAGCAATTAAAAAGCTGGTTGAATCTTAATGCCATCGCGTTGTTTAATTCAGGTTATTCGGCTAATCAAGCGATTGTGAAATTGCTACTCAGTAAAGGTGATTTAATACTGCAAGATAAATTAAATCACGCATCCCTTATCGAAGCTGGTCTGTATAGCCAAGCTAAGATGAATCGGTTCAAACACAATGACTTGTCACATTTAACACAGTTACTGGATCGTTACCAATCCATACACAATAAGTTAATTATTTCTGAAGGTGTGTTTAGCATGGACGGAGATACTGCGCCAATATCTGACTTATCGAGCATAGCTAAAAGCAATAATGCTTGGTTGATGGTTGATGATGCACATGGTTTAGGTGTGTTGGGTGACCGGGGTAAGGGCTGTGTCAATAATGCACAGGTTGACCAACAAGAGGTTGACATTTATATGGCTACCTTTGGTAAAGCGTTAGGTGTTGGCGGTGCATTTATTGCGGGTTCAACTGAGTTGATTGATTATATTAATAACTTTTCCAAACCTTATATATACACTACGGGGTTACCTCCTGCCATGATTTATTGCATTGGAGAAGCGGCTAAGTTAGCTGAACAACAGCAATGGCGACGTGATCATTTAGCTGAATTGATTGCAGATTTTAAAACGCTTTGTTCAGGATTTAATATCCCCTTAATGGACTCAAATACTGCGATACAACCTGTTTTAATCGGCAGCAGTTCACAAGCCCTATTAATCAGTGATTACTTGAAGCAACAGGGAATATGGACAACGGCTATCCGCCCGCCAACGGTTCCTGTTAATAGTGCAAGGTTACGGGTAACGATCACCGCTAACCATTGTAAATCAGATATTCTGTTACTCGCACAACAACTAAAGCAGGCAATTGATGCAAATAACCATTGATAAACAAGCCGTGCAGGCATCATTTTCGAAAGCAGCTAGCCGTTATGATATTTTTGCTGATTTACAACGTGAGATAGGGCACCAATTGTTGGGCTTAGTTGATGAACCAAAGAGCAGTGCCAGTGCCCTTGATTTAGGCTGTGGCACGGGATATTTCTCTCAATTATTGAATAACATCAACACAGTCAAACAATTAACCTGTTTTGATTTATCACCAGCGATGCTTGCTCAGGTAAAACAAAAACAGTTAACAGGTTGTCGTTTAATCGAAGGTGATATAGATAACTTGCCTTTTGACCCCTGTCAGTTTGACCTTGTTTTTTCCAGTTTAGTATTACAATGGAGTCAAGACCTAACTAGTTGTTTAATGCAGATTAAGCAGGTATTAAACGATAAAGGCACACTGTACTTCTCAACCTTATTAACCGGCTCATTGTTTGAATTAGAGCAAGCCTGGTTAAGGGTAGATAAACACCAGCATATAAATCAGTTTTTAAGTAAGCAACAAGTCACTACTGCATTACAAGAGGCAGGATTTACTGATATTGAGTTAGGTACTGAAACACGTATTAAACGATACCCAGACATAATTTCAGTTATGAAAGCCTTAAAAGGTATTGGTGCAAATCATGTACATGGCAAAAAACAAGATCACCTTTCTGGCAAACAACTATTGGAAAAATTAGCGCAAGCCTATCAAGCTTTTGTCGATGATAACGGTATGTATTGCCTGAGTTATCAAGTGTGTTATGTCGTGGCTAAAGTAAGTAATTAAAAAGGGCAAGAATAGATGGTAAGAGATAAGAAAGTAACGATACACGCTGTAAACACTACCTATTTTGTCACGGGTACGGATACCGACGTTGGCAAAACCGTGTGCACTCGAGCTCTGTTACAAGCCGCGAATCAACAAAATAAAAGTACTATTGGTTACAAGCCAATTTCTGCGGGGTGTGAGATGACAGATTTTGGTTTACGCAATGAAGATGCATTAATTTTACAAAAAAACAGCAGTACTTCATTACCCTATGAAATGATTAATCCAATTGCTTTTGCACAACCTATTGCTCCCCATATTGCAGCTTCTGAAAATGGCGTGAAGATTGATGTTAAGCAAATCGAAGATGGATTAACCCACCTGCAAGCAATGCAAAGTGATCTCATTTTCGTTGAAGGTGCAGGCGGTTGGCATTTACCTATCAATGGACAGCAACTTTTATCCGATTGGGTTGTTGAAAAGCAATTCCCTGTGATTTTAGTGGTGGGGTTAAAACTTGGGTGTTTAAATCATGCCTTGCTTACCGCTAAAGCCATTCAACAAAGTGGCTTAACACTGGTGGGTTGGATAGCAAATCATGTTCAACATGATTTGCCCTATGCAGAAGAAAATATTAATTCCTTAACAGCGTTAATTAATGCGCCTTTATTAGGCGTAATACCGTTTTTGGATAATGTTGATGAGCAAGACCTGAGCAACTACATTAATATTGAATTTAATAGGTTGTTAGGTGTTTAACAGTTACCTTTTTTAGCTTGACCTGGCGGGCAAAAGGTTCCACTACTTTTCGATTGTTTGGTATGACTTCTGGTGTGCTTATTTGTATCATCAACGATAACTTTGGGGCCACTAACTTTAACTGAAGGTCCTATCACTTCACATCCTGTTAATGTTGTTAATACTAAAAATGAAAATAATTTTAAAAAT
>NZ_QOCB01000058.1 GCF_003318165.1 Psychromonas sp. B3M02 | reverse complement strand
ACCCTACAATTAAATGTTTCATCATTATAGTTTCCCGTGAGTTTGTGGCTAATACCAATTGTATTAAATAACTGATCTAAATTTTGCGCCGGAAAAATGGCTTAGTTTGAGGCGTAAGTTGATGTAAATGGTTGTTCCCTATGCGAAACTTACAACGAAAAAATAAGTTGTTTTAACAAGTAAAATAGATCAGTTACTTACTATGATTGGTATAAGTACAGAAAGATCAAAAAAACCCACCAAGAGTGGTGGGCTTTGAATATTAAAACAGCAATATAAGTATTAACTAGCGGCTAATTCATTTTCAGCTTGAGATAATAACGCGAACTCTTCTTCAGCAGACTTAGCAACGAGGTTATTACGACCAATAAATGCGTAATACAGCATACCGATTACAAATAAAACTAGCGTGAAGTAAAACGCTCTTACGTCGTAAGCATAAACACCGGTTAATGCGACTAGTGATAATACAAACGAGATACCAGACGTGACCACACCACCCGGTGTTTTATATGGACGTGCTAAACCCGGTTGTTTGATGCGTAATAAGATATGACTACCTGACATCATGGCATAAGAAACCGTTGCACCAACCACTGCCATTGACAACATTAAATCGCCTTCACCTGTTAACGATAATAAAAACCCTAAAATGCCAGGAAATATAAGTGAACGAACAGGTACTTTACGTTTACTGGTTAATGATAGTTTTTGTGACAAGTAACCTGCACGAGACAGTGCAAACACTAAACGGCTGTAACCGTAGATAATTGAGAAGAATGAAGCAATTAAACCCGCTAAACCTAATACATTAACCATAGTCGCAACATTTGGGTTACCTGTCATATTTAGGGCATCAACTAACGGTACCGCACTACCTGCAGTCACTTGTGCTCCAGCAGCGCCAGCTACTAATACAACGACTAATATTGCAGTACATAATAAGAAGATCATGGCAGCGATAATGCCTTTTGGTACATCTTTCGCTGGATCTTTTGCTTCTTCAGCGGCTAGCGGTACACCTTCAACAGCAAGGAATAACCACATTGCAAAAGGCAATGCAGCCCACACACCGTAATAACCCATTGGTAAGAAGTCAGTCCCACCAATTAATGGTTCAATATCAAATAAGTTATTTGTATCAAACTCAGGTAATAACACCACGCCTGTAGCAATAATCGCTAATACCGCTAATGCACTGATCACCATCATCACTTTTAACGCTTCACCAGCACCAAAGATATGAATACCGATAAAGGCTAGATAAAACAAAGCATAAACAATCGGTCCATCAAAACCTAAAAGCTCGTTCACTGATGATCCAATAAAGATAACAATCGCAGCAGGTGCCAATGTATATTCAATCAATACTGCTAACCCGGTGAGATAACCACCAGCCGGTCCCATTGCTTGGCGAGCAAAACTGTAACCGCCACCTGCCGCTGGTATTGCAGCTGACATTTCAGCTAAAGATAATACTAGTGTTAAGTACATCACGCCCATTAATACAGCGGCGATAACAAAACCACCCCACCCAGCTTGGGCGATACCAAAGTTCCACCCTGCAAAATCACCAGAGATAACGTATGAAACCCCCAAACCTGCAAGCAAGATCCATCCAGCTGCTCCTTTTTTTAATTGCCTTTGAGCAAGATATTCTTGATTAGTAGACATAGTAGTACTTCCTTTTTTAGTAGTTAAATTATTATAATTAAATGTTTGTTGTTATGTTTTGTAAGCATAGGTTGGTGCTAACTTTTATCATCGCTTGAAGGTAAATTGGTCAAGCTAAAATGCTGTGTTTGCTCTGTTTCTATTAATGAATCTTCGGATCTGTCTTTTAAGTTCACACCAGTTAAAGACAGTCGACGAGACTCATTAAGTAAATAAATACTCTTATGTACTGCCGCCTGATATTTAAGCCCTTCAGGTCTTATATTTGAAATGCAATTACGCATCGAGTCTTCCATGCCGCGTTGTGCCCCCCAAGTTAAATACAATCCCATACTGTCAGGCGAACTCAATCCAGGACGTTCACCAATCAGTAATACCACTTGCTTAGCATTTAACGCCTCGCAGACATCATCACCAACGGCGACTCGCCCTTGTTGCACTACGCAGATAGGGGCAATTTTTAATGGTTGAGGAGATTCTTCTTGTAAGCGACTAATAAACAGTTCAACGAAAGCTTTAGCATGATGACTAATAGCATAGGAGGACAAACCATCGGCTAACACAAATACCAGATCATAAGCTTCGCCACTCAGTGCTTCTAAACGCTCAATAGAAGGTTTATCTAACTGACGACCTAAATCAGGGCGTTGCAAATACTCCATACGATTAGCCGCTTTACTGTGTAAACGCTGAATCGGTAAATAAGTGGCCAATGTGTCAGATTGTGCAAATTGCGCTGATAATTTATCAACATCCAAAGGCACATGAACGGCATCAATCGCCTGTGCGTGAGAGAGTTGAAAACGTAATAATTCAGAGGTTGGTAAACTAGTGCCTGCGCGACCTAACCCGATACGTGCATCAGTGAATTGACGTAACTTAGCCCAAGGGTCTTGGTGGACACTATGTGAATGTTTTGCCTGATCCGTTGAATTAGGTTTGCTCATGACAACTCCTTAATCAGATTCAGAGGTTTAGCAAAGCTATCTGGTAGCGTATTACTTAACTGAGTCGCGTTATTTTCAGGGGAGATTTGCATCTTTTTAAGCCACTGGTCAAACTCAGGCGCAGGACGTAACCCTAATGCTTGGCGCGCATATAAGGCATCGTGAAAAGAGGTAGTCTGATAATTCAACATAATATCGTCAGAGCCTGGAATGCCCATGATGAAAGAACATTCAGCAACACCTAATAGGGTCAGTAAATTATCCATATCGTTCTGATCTGCATAGGCATGATTGGTGTAACAGATATCGCACCCCATTGGTAAACCTAATAATTTTCCACAGAAATGATCTTCTAATCCAGCACGGATAATCTGTTTTCCATCAAACAAGTATTCTGGGCCAATAAAACCAACCACTGTATTAACAAGTAATGGTTTAAATTTACGTGCAACTGCATAAGCGCGTGTTTCACAGGTTTGCTGATCAACACCGTGATGACCATTGGCAGATAACGCACTACCTTGTCCAGTCTCAAAATACATTAAGTTATCACCTACCGTGCCACGTTTGAGCTCTAATGCAGCTTGATGTGCTTCATCTAACACATTGAGATTAACGCCAAAGCCTTGGTTAGTTGCTTCAGTGCCACCAATAGATTGAAAAACCAGATCAACAGGTGCACCAAGTTCAATCGCTTCGATGGTATTTGTTACATGCGTTAATACACAAGATTGTGTTGGGACCTCATAATGCTGAATCACATCATCCATCAACTTCATTAATTTCACAGCCTGTGAAACACTATCTGTAGCAGGATTAATCCCTAATACAGCATCACCATTGCCATACATCAATCCATCAAAAATAGTCGCCGCGATGCCGCTGACATCATCGGTAGGGTGATTAGGTTGTAAGCGTGTTGATAAGTGACCAGGCAAACCGATGGTATTTCTAAATTGAGTAATGATGTTGCACTTTTTCGCCACTAAAATAAGGTCTTGGTTACGCATGATTTTACTCACTGCAGCCACCATTTCAGGCGTTAAACCAGCACGAATGCGCGCAAAATCTGCCTCTGTAGTACTCTCTTGTAATAACCAATTGCGAAAGTCACCCACAGTAAGGTGCGATATTTCAGAAAAAGCAGTCGCATCATGCTCATCGATAATCAGTCGAGTTATTTCATCTTGCTCATAGGGGATAAGCATTTCTTGAAGAAAGGTTTTTAATGGTAACTCAGCCAATAACATTTGTGCGACGGCACGTTGTTCTGCAGATAATGCTGCTACTCCAGCTAACTGGTCACCGGATCGCATTGGGGAAGCCTTAGCCATTAAGTCTGCTAAACTCTCAAATTGATAAAGGTGACTACCAAGCTGATAGCGATAATTGGACATTTCTAGTACCTCAAAATAAAATTAGGCGCAAACTTTGCACTCAATATAAAGTAGTAGTTGCGAAGAGTGTTCCAACTAAATAACGCAATTGCGCAACAAAAAAAACAAATACAAAACAATAAGTTAAATAAAAACCGCATCATATTAATGCAGTTAAAAAGGAGGCGGTAAAATGACATTTCTCAAGCAGCACCAAGTTAATACCACCTCTGCACTAGAGCGGTGCAAATCCTTTACCTTTGATGTTAATCAACAGGCAGAAAGTTTACGACAATGGGAACAGCGCTATAACCAACATAGCAATGGTTTATTTAGCGGATACTTAGATGAATTAACATTAGGGGGCGTACACTTTTTTGAAGAGTTTACTAATCGCACCTTACAACAACAGTGTTGTGTAAAAGACGATAATTTATGGTTAGGTTTTTCCTTACAAACACAACGCCCTAAAATCAATAATAGTGACGTGTTAGCAGGGCAAATAATGACACGCCCTTCAGGAATTGAATTTGAGTTAATCACACCGCCTGACTTCCATATTTATGGGCTAGTGATCAATAAACATAGTTTAGATACTGAAATGATCGGGGCTGATTACGACCTTTGGCAAAATAAAAGTACACACTTACAAGTTTCTAAAGCAACCCCTTATGTGAGTTACGAATTAGCGAAACTGATCAGCTTACTATTAGGCAACAACAACTCGCCCACTGGCAGTATGCATTTACTCGATAATAAAACCCCTGAGCGAGTAAAGCATTTAACACCGCTAATCACTTCAAAGGTGGCTGACTTATTAACCCAAACCGAATACCAACAACATCAGGTGAGTGTTTCTCAACAAACAGCACAACGAGTGATCACTGATATCACTGAATATATTCAAGAAACAGGTAACTACCCTCTTACCATCACTGAATTATGTCAAATCAGCAATGTCAGTCGTAGAACATTACAATATTGTTTTGAGCAAGGCTTTGGCGTTTCCCCTATTCAGTATATTAGAGATTGTCGTTTGAATGAGATAAGAAGAGTTTTATTAAGTGAAGATAATCAACATAGCATTGCCGACCTTGCGTTGAACTTTGGCTTCTTTCATATCAGTACTTTTAATGCTTATTACAAAGAGTTATTTGGAGAAACACCAACGCAAACAATTCAACGTGCAGGTCACTACCATCACCCGGTGATTAGCCAAGCAACACCGACAGCACTGTAGATAAATCCTAAGCGCTTCATTATTAAAAAAGAAGTAGGTCAATTAACATCCGAATTGAGTACTTCAATCTGCTAACGCTATGTTATTATGATGACTAATTTTACCGATAGAAGTAGTTATTATGTCTCATCCTTTACTCGCTCGTGCGATCGACATTTGTAAGTCAAACAATGTACGCTTTACTCCAGTTCGCCAACAAGTGTTTACATTGATGGCTGAACACCAAGGTGCAATTACTGCCTATGAGTTGTTAGAACAGTTACAAAAAACTGACAGTAAAGCTAAGCCCCCCACTATCTATCGTGCTCTAGAATTCTTACTAGAAAACCACTTTATTCATCGCATTGAGTCTTTGAATGCTTATTTGATGTGCTGTCATCTTGGTTGCGAACACCCTATGCAGCTATTGATTTGTGATAAATGTAAGTGTGTGATTGAACTGAGTGATCCTAGCATTGATGACGCTTTTTCAAATAAAGCATCGCAATTTGGGTTTAATATCACTAATAAAGTATTAGAAGCGCACGGTGTGTGCGAGAGTTGTGTTTCATAAGGCAAAAAAAACCCTCAATACACGGATACATATTGAGGGAAACAGGGAAGATGTTATGAAATCGCTATCTTCAGTAATTAGTCATGACAATTTATAATTAGTTCACAAATTAAGCAAAACCAATTTGTTAGTTTAATGAGCTTCATCCCAATTATCGCCAACATCTGCATCTGCAATCAGTGGCACGTCTAACTTAGCAGCACCAGCCATAATCGTTTGAATCTCTTTTGTGTAAGTTTCAACAAGCTCTTCTTTAATTGCAAACACCAATTCATCGTGCACTTGCATTAAGATTTGTACGCTCCCCTGTGGCTTCTGTTTTACCCACTCTGCCATATCAATCATCGCTTTTTTGATAATATCAGCAGCTGTACCTTGCATTGGTGCATTAATCGCTGCACGTTCCGCTGCTTTCTTTAACATACCGTTTTTAGCGTTAATGTTAGGCAACTGTAGACGACGACCAAAAATCGTTTCTACATAAGCTTTTTCATTCGCTAATAAACGCGTGTCTTCCATGTAAGTTAACACAGCTGGGTAACGGCTAAAGTAACGGTCCATATAGGTTTGTGCTTCTTGGCGACCAATATTTAATTGCTTGGCTAAACCAAAAGCGCTCATGCCGTAAATTAAACCAAAGTTAATTGCTTTAGCGCTACGGCGTTGGTCTACAGTGACATCATCAAGTGAAACTGAGAAAACTTCAGCGGCCGTTGCTTTATGGATATCTTTACCCGTTGAGAATGCCGTTAATAAACCTTCATCTTGCGATAAATGCGCCATAATACGTAATTCAATTTGGCTGTAATCGGCAGCCACAATTTTATAACCCGGTTGCGCAATAAAAGCTTGGCGAATACGACGACCTTCACTGCTACGAATTGGAATGTTTTGTAAATTTGGATCGCTTGATGATAAACGACCTGTCACTGTCACCGCTTGATGGTATGAAGTATGAAGGCGACCTGTTTCTTCATTAACCATTAATGGTAGCTTATCTGTATACGTTGATTTCAGTTTACTTAATCCACGGTGCTCTATAATTAACTTAGGTAATGGGTAAGTAAGCGCTAACTCTTGTAATACTTCTTCCGCTGTTGAAGGAGCACCTTTTGGTGTTTTCTTGATCACCGGAATATTTAATTCTTCAAATAGAATCGTTTGTAACTGTTTTGGCGAGCTTAAGTTAAACGGTTTACCTGCTTCTTCGTATGCTAGCTCTTCTAACTCTAATAAACGCTTCGCAATTTCAGTACTCTGTACTTTTAATAATTCGCTATCAATTTCAACACCACCTCTTTCAATATCTGAAAGTACGGTTAATAACGGCATCTCAATCTCATTCAATACAGTTAATAACTCAGGCGTATCCTGTAAGCGGCTTTGTAATTCAAGGTGCAAACGTAACGTGATATCAGCATCTTCAGCAGCATAAGGTGCGGCTTCTTTAATTGCAATTTGATTAAAGGTCAGCTGTTTTTTACCTTTACCCGCAATATCTTCAAAGCTAATACATTTATGGCCTAGGTATTTTAGCGCTAAGGTATCCATATCATGCTTACCTGTACTATCTAACACATAGGATTCGAGCATAGTATCAAAAGCAATACCGCCTAGCGTAATACCGTGATTCAGTAATACACTGCGGTCATACTTTAAATTTTGACCTACTTTTTTGTACTCTTCTGATGATAAAACTGGCTCTAATAAAGCCAATGTGTCAGTTAAATCTAACTGTGCAGGTGCATCGATATAATCGTGTGTTAATGGCAAGTATGCCGCTTCAATGATTGGGTCAGCTTCCTCGCCAACATTGGTTTGAATCGCAAAAGATAAACCGACAATCTTAGCTTGCATGTAATCTAAGCTAGTTGTTTCAGTGTCAAAAGCAAAGATATCCGCTTGTTTTAATTTCTTAATCCACTGCAGTAATTGACCTTTTGTGTAGATAGTTTTGTAACTATCGCGGTCAACCATAGATTTCGCAGCAACAAAGGCAGGGTTAGCTTGGCTTTCTTGGCCTGAAGAGGCTTTAGCCACTAAGTTATCGCCCGATAATAAGGCGGCTAACCAACGTTTAAATTCAAGCTTACCAAATAACTTAATCAGCTCATCAGTGTCTTGTGGAATTGGTTTAAAATCATCATGACCTACTTCTAATTCCACATCTAATTTAATCGTAGCAAGTTGATAGGATAAACGAGCCATGGCTTCATTTTCTTGCATCTTTTTGGCCATGGTTTTACTACCACGGAAGCCTAATGGCGCTAATTTATCTAGGTTTTCATAGATGGTATCCATGTTACCTAGACCTTGTAACATTGCTAAAGCAGTTTTTTCGCCAACGCCAGGTACACCAGGAATATTATCAACCTTATCACCCATTAACGCTAAGTAATCGATGATCATTTCCGGTGGAATACCAAATTTTTCATTCACACCAGGCACATCAAGTACAGTATCAGTCATGGTATTGATAAGATAAGTATTCTCATCAACTAACTGCGCCATGTCTTTATCGCCAGTGCTGATCAGGGTTTTAATCCCTTTTTTACTCGCTTGTAAGGCTAATGTACCAATAACATCATCGGCTTCTACACCAGGTACCGTTAATATTGGTAACCCCATCGCTTTGATTACTGCATGTAAAGGCTCAATTTGACTTCGTAAATCATCGGGCATGCTTGGTCTGTTTGCTTTGTATTCTGCATACATGTCATCACGGAAGGTTTTTCCTTTTGCATCAAACACTACCACTATGTGTGTTGGGCTAAATTGCTTTAACAAACTTTGCAACATGTTAACCACACCATACACAGCACCAGTCGCTTCACCAGCAGAGTTAGTTAAGTGTGGAGGAGAGAAGAATGCACGATATAAGTACGAAGAGCCGTCAACCAGCACAAAAGGATTTTCAGGAACTACAGCCATAGATAACTACCAATCAAATAAAACGGGTAGATAGTATACCTATCACGCTTCAAAATAGTGACCTCGTTTTTGGATATTCTGCAATTAAACAAGAAAAATAGATTAAAGAGTAAATACAGAAAATAAAGAGCAGTCTACGAGGTGGTTAAAAGGTAAGTGGACATTCACTTTCGCTGTATAAACATCTGTGGATAACTCTGTTAACTATTTTATTTAAAATTTGACCCACAACAAAAAATAAAAAATAACACTTAAATATCAAATAGATAAAACAGTCGGACACGCGAAAAATGCACATTTAACAAAATGTTAAATGTGCATAACAAATGGGATATCTACCTAATTCAGTTTAATTAAAACGCTTTTTAGCTAGTAAAATGACCAACAGGGTTGGCATACATTTTTAATACTGTTTCCTGTAACTCTGGAGGAATTGCTTGAATACGCGCTTTGAATGCGGCGATATCTTTAGCAGAAAGGTTATCAACATCTTGTTGCGCAGCAATTAAGTTAGATGGGTGTAAGTAATAGTTTCGATAGATTTGGGTATCAATCTCTTCAGCCACTTGTTCGGCATTTTCAAAATCACCGCTTAATGGCTGACCAAAGGCTACATGTACGTGACCTTTTTGACCGATAATGCCACTAACGATACTTTCGATATCTTCAAACTGCCCTTTATTGTACTCACCAGATTCAGACAACTCATATAACTCACGTGCTTTTTGCTGGTCACATGGGTCTAACTCATAAGAAACCGCAACAGGTACAATATTTAATGACTTAATGTATTCATCAAAAGGAATTTTTTGTTTTTTACCGTTTACGTAAAACATTTTAATGATCGCTGGGTCGGTTTTATCAAAACCATCCTTTGCTCTACCCTCTTTTTGGGCAATCCAGATACTACTATCGAATTTTAACGAAGTACTGATGTAATCAGATAAGGTCGATAATGACTTCATCATTTCACGTACACCCGTCACAGAACGTTTTACGATAAAACTTTTGTTCATGCGCATCAGGTCTGAAACAAAAGGTTTACTTAATAAGTTATCGCCAATTGCAATACGTACCGTGTGGAAGTTTTCAGTGAAAAGCGCCCAGTTAACAAAAGATGGGTCCATTGCGATATCACGATGATTAGAAACAAATAAGTAATTTTGTTCAGGATCTAAATTTTCTAAGCCAGAATAAGTGAATTTAGTGGTGGTAGAATCGATCATATGTTGCATATACACACCCACCACTTTCTGCATTTTATCAATGCTATCGATACTGCCCCATTTATAGAGGAAATAACGACGTAATAGAGGCTTAATCACAAACCCTAAACACTTAGATAACTTAGGAAAACGGAAGCTTAAAATAGCGTCCATAAATTCTTCGCTATTGATGACACGTTTGATAGCTGGTTGTATCTCTTGGTCATTATAGGGACGAATATCACTAAATTTATCAATGTTAGTTGGCATATTATGATTCTCTAGAAAATGGATGGCGCATTTTACATGCTTTTCAGCCTAACAGCGAGGAGATTTAAACGAATATACAGCTATTATTGCTTGTTTTATAACCTAAACAAGGCCTAATGCACGCTTTTGAAGATTGTATTTATAAATGCTAGCAAGATATTTCCCCTACCTATATGAGAATAGGCAAGGAAATAGCTACAAACTAGATGAAAGCGAACGCATCACCATAGATATTATCGATAACTGCACCGCGCTTAATGAAGTCTTCGCGCGCCACTTTAGCCATTTCAAAACGGCCAACAATATAGATATCGAACTCAGATAGGTCTTCAAACTCGTCTAAAACAGCCTGGTGTACATAACCATGTTTGCCTAACCAATCTTCCTCTGGTAGTTCAACTACTGGGTGGAAGTGGATATTATTATGCTCTTCTGACCAGCTTTTAGCTTGATCTTCAAAATAGAAATGTGAGTACTCTTTAACGCCCCAGTATAGGTAAACAGGGTTTTCTAAGTTCGCCTCTACAATTTGCTCTAGAATTGATTTCACGTAAGAGAAACCTGTACCGCCAGCCATTAAAATAATCGGGCGAGTGGACTCTTCACGCAAATAAGCAGCACCATTGGCAATTTCAACTTCCACAGGCTCACCTGACTGCATTTTTTCAACCACTTGCATTGCATATTTATTATCGGGTGTTGCACCAATATGCAATTCAACCAACTCACTTGATGGTGTGTTAGCAATCGAAAAATGACGTTTATCGCCCTCTCCCATGATCACTGATACATATTGTCCCGCTTTAAAAGAGACAGCTTTCGTAGGGGCTAAAAATATACGGTATAAAAACGCATTTAACTTCTCGATTGAAGCAACATTACAGGTAACTTGTGGCATTCTTTTCTCTTTTATTATTGGCTAACAATATCTAACGGTTCGATAGCTTGATTAAAATAGTATTATGACAAAATATCTAGGTCATTCCAAAGACCATCTATTTTTTCTTTAACGTCTTTATCCATGACAATAGGCTCGCCCCACTCTCGTGTGGTTTCACCCGGCCATTTGTTAGTAGCATCCAAGCCCATTTTTGAGCCTAATCCTGACACAGGAGAGGCAAAATCTAAGTAATCGATGGGTGTATTCTCTACCATAGTGGTGTCACGACTTGGATCCATACGTGTTGTTATCGCCCAGATCACATCATTCCAATCACGTACGTTAACATCATCATCACATACAATAATGAACTTGGTGTACATAAACTGACGCAGGAAGGACCAAATGCCCAACATCACACGTTTTGCATGTCCAGGGTAACTCTTCTTCATGGAGACCACCGCCATACGATATGAGCAACCTTCTGGTGGTAAATAAAAGTCCACAATCTCAGGAAATTGCTTCTTAATGATCGGTACAAAGACCTCATTTAATGCTACGCCTAAAATAGCTGGTTCATCAGGTGGGCGACCAGTATAAGTACTGTGGTAAATAGGATCTTTTCGGGTAGTGACATGCGTCACTGTCATCACTTGGAAATCATCCACTTCATTGTAATAACCAGTATGATCTCCATAAGGACCTTCAGGTGCTTCTTCACCTGGCATTAAGTATCCTTCCAAGATAATTTCAGCAGTAGCTGGGACATCTAAATCATTGCTTAACCCCGTCGCGACTTTGGTTCTTGAACCACGTAAGAGACCAGCAAAGGCATATTCAGATAAAGTATCTGGTACAGGTGTCACAGCCCCTAAAATAGTGGCAGGGTCAGCACCCAAGGCAACACTTACAGGGAATGGTTTGCCTGGATTTGCTTCCACCCATTCACGGTAATCAATGGCACCACCACGGTGTGATAACCAACGCATAATAATTTTATTTTTAGAGATTAATTGCTGACGGTAGATACCTAAATTTTGGCGTTTTTTATAAGGACCACGAGTAATAGTCAAACCCCAGGTGATCAGCGGTGCTACATCACCAGGCCAACACTTCATGATCGGCAGTTTAGTTAAATCAACATCATCACCTTCCATCACCACTTCCTGACAAGCAGGTGATTTAACACGCTTAGTTGGCATATTCAGCACTTGTTTGAAGATCGGCAGCTTTTCCCACATCGCCTTCACACCTTTAGGTGGCTCAGGCTCTTTTAAGTAAGCTAACCATTCACCCACTTCACGTAGTTCACTGACCTTTTCTTTGCCCATGGCTAATGCAACACGTTCAGGCGTACCAAATAGATTGGTGAGTACCGGCGTATCATGCCCTTTTGGGTTTTCAAATAATAAAGCAGGGCCCCCAGCACGCAAAGTACGATCGGAGATTTCAGTCATCTCTAAATTCGGATCGATCTCTTGGCTAATACGCTTTAATAACCCTTTTTCTTCTAGCTGATCTAAAAAATCACGTAAATCATCAAACTTCATTTTACCTACTTAACCTCGCTTCTAGAGAAGAGAAGCATCGTTATACCAATTAAACTAATGAACTGTTGTTTATACTAATTAACTGTAAAAATACAAATATAATTTACGCTGATAAAAGTACTTTAGTTCAGTTATTTAAGATAAAAAAAACGCTACCTAAGTAGCGTTGTTGTTTTATTTTATTATATAAAACTATTTAGCTTTCTGATTCTTCATTGCTTCAAAGAAATCATCATTTGTTTTACTTAAACCAAGCTTATCAATCATGAATTCTGTTGCGCCGATTTCACCCATTGGATGAACAATCTTACGTAAAATCCACATACGTTGTAATTCGTCAGCTTTAGTTAGCAATTCTTCACGACGCGTACCTGAGCGAGTAATATCAATCGCAGGGTAAACACGTTTTTCAGCGAGCTTACGGTTTAAGTGAATCTCAGAGTTACCCGTACCTTTAAATTCTTCATAGATAACTTCATCCATTTTAGAACCGGTATCGATAAGTGCTGTTGCTAGGATAGTTAAACTACCACCCTCTTCAACATTACGTGCAGCACCAAAGAAACGCTTAGGACGATGTAATGCGTTAGCGTCTACACCACCGGTTAATACTTTACCTGAGCTTGGGATCACTGTGTTGTAAGCACGTGCCAAACGAGTAATAGAGTCCAGTAAGATGATTACATCTTTTTTGTGCTCAACTAAACGTTTTGCTTTTTCGATAACCATTTCTGCTACTTGAACGTGACGGTTAGCTGGCTCATCAAAGGTAGAGGCAACTACTTCACCGCGTACTAAACGACGCATTTCTGTTACTTCTTCTGGACGCTCATCGATTAATAGAACAATAAGTTCTGCTTCAGGGTGGTTAATTGAAATACTTTGCGCAATGTTTTGTAACAACATTGTTTTACCGGCTTTTGGTGGTGCAACGATTAGACCACGTTGACCTTTACCGATTGGAGAAACTAAATCAAGAATACGCGCTGTAATATCTTCTGTACTACCACTACCATTCTCTAAACGTAAACGCTCATCAGGATGAATTGGCGTTAAGTTTTCAAATAATATTTTATTACGAGAGTTTTCAGGTTTGTTGAAGTTTACTTGCATGATTTTTAATAATGCAAAGTAACGCTCGCCTTCTTTAGGCGGTCTGATTTTACCTTCTACACTATCACCCGTACGTAAATTAAAACGACGAATTTGACTAGGAGAAATGTAAATATCATCAGGACCAGCTAAATACGAACTGTCTGAACTACGCAAAAAGCCAAAACCATCTTGTAGAATCTCTAAAACACCAGCACCGAAAATATCAGCACCACTTTTAGCATGGGCTTTCAATATTGCGAAGATAATATCTTGTTTTCTTAGACGGGCTAAATTTTCAAGCCCCATGGTACTTCCAAGCTCAACAAGCTCAGATACGGGAGTATTTTTTAATTCGGTTAGATTCATAATTGTTTTTGATGTTTTTTAAATTTGGGATAAAGGGTAGATAACGTGTTTGGATAGCGTAAATTGTGAATTGCTCATAATTTGAGCGTAAAGGTAACATTAATATTTGAAGCTGTCCAGAATGAAGATGAAGTGTTCTGCACTTAACCTTCATTCTGATAAAGAATGATTAAACGTTAGCGTCTAAAAACTCAGTAAGTTGTGATTTTGAAAGTGCACCCACTTTAGTTGCTGCAACTTTACCATCTTTAAATAGTAATAAAGTTGGGATACCACGAATACCAAATTTTGGTGGTGTATCGCTGTTTTGGTCGATGTTTAATTTACCAACAGTTACTTTACCTGCGTATTCAACAGCAACTTCACTTAAGATTGGTGCAATCATTTTACAAGGTCCACACCACTCTGCCCAGAAATCTACTAGCACAGGAGTAGATGCATTGATTACGTCTGCATCAAAAGTTGCATCACTTAAGGTTACGATATTTTCGCTCATTTTTCTCTCCAGAAAGGAATTTATTAATAGAAAGCTACTATAACATGCTCACCACTAAAATATATTTTTTGATATTTGAATCGATCTCAATATTTATTGCAAGTATAAACTGCTATGCTCTGCAAATGAATAAAACACACCTAACTCAAACAAAATTTTCAGACTTGCCTCTAGAGCCAAGTCTACTTTCAGGTTTAACCGCTAAAGGGTTCGAATACTGTACACCTATTCAAGCGCTGTCACTGCCAATTACCTTACAAGGTAAAGATATTGCAGGACAAGCTCAAACAGGTACCGGTAAAACCTTGGCGTTTCTACCTGCCGTATTCCATCACCTATTGGTTAACAAAGCACCTGAAAACCGCCGTAAGAACCAACCTAGGGCTATTATTTTAGCACCTACTCGAGAGCTTGCGATTCAGATCCATAAAGATGCCATGTCATTAGCTGACTCAACATCTTTGCGCCTTGGTTTAGCTTATGGGGGCGAGAAAGTTGAAATTCAACAGACCAAACTAGAAAAAGGCGTTGATATTTTAATTGGGACTTGTGGTCGTATTATAGATTTCGCAAAACAAGGCGTTATCAACCTAGAATCGATCCAAGCCGTTGTCCTAGATGAAGCCGATCGTATGTTCGATTTAGGCTTTATCAAAGATATTCGTTACCTATTCCGTCGCATGCCAGCGGCAGACCAACGACTTAATCTATTATTCTCAGCCACCTTATCTCATAAAGTGCAAGAGCTTGCTTTTGAACATATGAATAGCCCTGAACATGTGCAAATTGAACCTGAAGTAATGACTTCAGCCAATATCACAGAAGAACTTTTCTACCCATCAAACGAAGATAAGATTTTGTTATTACTTAGTTTAATGGAAGATGAATGGCCAGAAAAAGCAATTGTCTTTGCTAACACTAAACATGCTTGTGAAAAAGTGTGGGGTTACCTTGCCGGTGACGGTCATCGTGCTGGGTTATTAACTGGTGATGTGCCACAGAAGAAACGTGAACAAATCTTACAGCAATTTACTGAAGGTCAAATCGACATTTTAATTGCTACTGATGTTGCTGCACGTGGATTGCATATTCCAAAAGTGTCCCATGTATTCAATTTTGATCTACCTGATGACTGTGAAGATTACGTTCATCGCATCGGTCGAACAGGTCGAGCAGGCGAAAAAGGGTTAGCAATCAGTTTAGCTTGTGAAAAATATGTATTTAATTTGCCTTCTATTGAAGAATATATTAAACATACTATTCCAGTGAGCGAATACGACAAAGACTCCCTATTAGATTCTTTACCGGTTATGAAAGTCACTAAATATAAAGTACATTCTAATAACAACCGTAAAGATAACTATCATAGGTCGCATAAAAGATAATATGACAGCAGCGCGTTACACCATTATTGATTTAGGCTCCAATAGCTTCCACATGCTTACTGTCAGTAAGCAAGGGAATGGTTTTAACGTTGTTTCAAAACATAAGCAAAAAGTACGCTTAGCTGCTGGTTTAAATGGCGACAAACAACTTGATCAAACAACAATGCAAAGGGGATGGGCTTGCCTAGAAAACTTTAGGTTGTTGTTAGACCAAATCCAACCTGTGACAGTACTTATCACCGCCACTGCAGCATTAAGAATTGCCGTTAATAATAAAGCGTTTATTGAAGTAGCTGAAAACATACTTGGTCATCCAATTAATCTAATCTCAGGTATTCAAGAAGCTAAAACCATCTTCAAAGGCGTTTCCTATACAGAGCAAACAGATAAGCGTCTGTTAGTGCTCGATATTGGTGGTGCTAGTACTGAACTGGTTTTAGGACAAGGCAATCAAGTACATGTTGCTAATAGTATGAATATTGGTTGCGTCACTTGGTTAAATCATTATTTTGCAGACCAACAACTCAGCGAATACAACTTCAACAATGCCATCAATGCCGCACGACAAGTGATCTCTACCGTTAAACCTCAATACAGTGAACATGATTGGGAACTCACATTGGGCGCATCAGGTACTATTCAAGCTGTTAATGAAGTGAATCAAGCACAGCAACTCAGCGATTCACTATCCTTTGAATTATTACAACAAATTAAACAACAGTGCATCGCCTGTAAAACCATGGAACAACTCAACATTGTCGGGTTAGAAGACTCTAGAGTACCTGTTTTTGCCAGTGGTTTAGCGATTCTTATCGCGCTATTCGAATCTTTGAACATTCAACACATGCAACTGTCTAATGGTGCATTAAGGGAAGGTTTAATTAGCATGATGTTTAACGGTCAAAGCGAATTTAATTAATTCAGGCAACACCTTTTCAATACCAAACAAACCAGAAATTAACCGCTGTAATAGTTAAGGGTATGAAGATGAAAAAAATAAAAATAACCGCTTTATTAACACTTATCATGCTAATCAGTGCATGTAGCAGCTATAGCGTTGACACCACTCGCACTACCTTTTATCAAGATCAACTAACCACCACAGGTAGTATTTATATCGCGACAGCTGAAGGCCTACCTAACAACTCCTTAGAGCTCGCTAGTTATAAGCAAAAAATAGCAAATAAACTCAATACGGTAGGTTACCGTGTTATTTCTGACATGACTCAAGCCGACTACATTGCCACCATTGATTATGGCATTAATGAAGGTAATACCTATATTGTAACCATTCCTGATACTCGCCCACGCTCTAGATTAATACACCGCGGAAAATTCGCTCGAATCCAGCACAGAGATCGCCATAAAAAGATTAATAGCCCAACCAGTAATATTGTCACGACTTATAACCGTGTATTAGCATTAGATATCAGCAATGCACAAGACAATAGCAAAGTATATGAATCTCAAGTCACCAGTATTGGTGAGTGTGAAATCATGGCAGGTGTATTTGAACAGTTATTAGAGGCGATGTTTACTGACTTTCCTGGAGAAAATGGAAAAATAAGAAAAGCCAGCATCCCTTATCAAGGTGAATGTAATGAGTAATTATCACCACTAACACTGCCTATCCTATGCTTACAAAAATAAGCGCTTTAACTTAATTGCTATCTCAAAAATCTAGTTAATCTTGTACAAGCTTAATAGCGTTTTTCCTACCTAATGATACCCAGATTACGACAATAGTATAAATGTTCGAATTAATATTTATAACGAAAGTAATATTTTCTTTAATGAAAAGTTAATTATTTAACCTTTTCAATCAAATTAATAATACAATACGAC
>NZ_QOCB01000138.1 GCF_003318165.1 Psychromonas sp. B3M02 | reverse complement strand
TAACTGGATTCAATAACAATATAAAATGTAATTAGTGTTTATTTAGCAATATCTTCACGTAACTTTAAGCTACGAAGTGCTTTGTCTAATACACCATTTACAAATTTGTATGACTCGTCAGTAGCAAAGTCTTTTGCTAGTTCAATCGCTTCATTTAATACCACTTTATGCGGTACATCAGTACGGAAAGTCAATTCAAACATAGCTAAACGCAACACAGCAAGATCAACCATATCAACATCGTCAATTTTACGAGAAAGATACGGTGATAATTTATCATCTAAAGCATCAGCGTTTTTAACCACACCCATTAACAGCTCTTTAAAGTAAGGTACGTCTGCTTTAGACATATCTTGATCTACTGCAAACTGATCTACAATCTGTGTTACACCTGCTTGAGTGATTTGCCATTGGTAAACTGCTTGTACTGCAAACTGGCGAGCACGGCGACGTTCAGCTGGTTTCATTGCCATTATCCTAATTCCGCCATTACGTTAACCATTTCTAACGCACTTAAAGCAGCTTCATTACCTTTGTTACCCATTTTAGTACCAGCACGCTCAATCGCTTGATCGATAGAGTCAGTAGAAAGTACACCAAATGCAACTGGTACACTGTAGTCTAAAGAAACTTGTGCTAACCCTTTATTACATTCGTTAACCACTAATTCAAAGTGCGGTGTACCACCACGAATAACACAACCTAATGCCACGATTGCATCGAATTTTTCAGATGCAGCAACACGCTTAGCAGTTAGTGGTAACTCAACAGCGCCAGGTACACGAACTACAGTGATATTGTCATCTGCAATTTGACCAGTTCGTTTAAGGGTATCAACGGCACCAGCTAATAATTGCTCGTTAATAAAGCTGTTAAAGCGAGAAATCACGATTGCGATTTTAGCGTGTGGAGCGGCTAAGCCACCTTCAATTATTTTCATTTTCTACCCTTATTACAAAATTTTGTGCATTCTAACACAATTTATTTCTATATCGACACTGTTTATTCAGTGATATATTCAACCACTTCAAGACCAAAACCTGAAAGTGCATGATATTTCTTCTGCGAACTAAATAGTGCCATTTTCTGAACACCTAGGTCACGTAGTATTTGCGAGCCTACACCAACACGACGGCTAGCGCCTTGTGCTTTGGCAGCAACACGTTCACCAGCATCTTCTTGCTTGATATATTTAATTTGTTCAATTAATGATTCAGCTGTTTCTTGGTGCCCTAACATCACTAATACACCGCCATCTTTTGCTAAACGTGCTAAAGCGGTATGCATTGGCCATGTACGTGGCGCTAAACGATCTGAGAAGAAGTTATCAGCAAAGGTATTTTGTAAGTGAACACGTACATTAGTCGTATCGTCCGCTTTTACTTCACCATTTACTAGCGCAAAATGCACTTGCTTATCAATAGTGTCTTGGTAAGCAACGAGGTCAAATTCACCAAACTCAGTGGGTAATTTACACTCGCTAACACGTTCGATAGTTGTTTCATTGTTGTTACGGTATTCAATTAAGTCCGCTACCGTACCTAATTTAATGTCATGTTTTTCAGCAAAAATCTCTAAATCAGCTCGGCGAGCCATGCTGCCGTCTTCTTTTAGAATTTCTACAATCACACCAGCAGGCTCACGACCAGCTAGACGAGCTAAATCACAACCCGCTTCAGTATGTCCTGCACGTGTTAATACACCACCTTCTTGTGCTTTTAGTGGGAAAATATGACCAGGCATTACAATATCAGTTGGTTTTGCATCTTTTGCGATAGCAGCTAATACAGTGACAGCTCGGTCTGCTGCTGAAATACCAGTAGTCACGCCTTCAGCAGCCTCGATAGAAACAGTGAAGTTAGTTGAGAATGCGGCGGTGTTATCTTCTACCATTAATGGTAATTTAAGTTGTTCACAACGCTGCTCTGTTAGGGTTAAACAGATTAAGCCTCGACCGTGTGTCGCCATAAAGTTAATCGCTTCTGGTGTCACCATATCCGCAGCCATGATCAGATCACCTTCATTCTCGCGATCTTCATCATCCATTAGGATAACCATTTTACCTAAGCGAATATCTTCGATAATTTCTGAACTTGTATTCAACTTCATTTTTTGCCCTTAATGCTTTGTACTACTAAAAGAGGTACATATACCAATCACGCTAATTAACTGATCTATTTTACTGGTAAAAATAACTTATTTCTTTGTTGTGATTTTCGCAAATAGAATAACTATTAAAGAGTTAACATCTTTTGGTTAATTCTCCGATAGACTATTAACGAAGTTAATCGTCGAAAGGCTTAAATTACGCCTTGAACTAAGTCACTTTCCCTGTGCAAAATTTAGTTCACTTATTTAATGTAATTGGTATTCAATTTTTATTAACCCATGAAACCGCTTTTTGCTAGCAGCTCCATTGTTGTTTGTTGTTTTTCAGTTGGTTGTGCGGCTTGCTCACCTAACATTAAACGCTCTAGGTAACGCGCAATCACATCAACTTCTAAGTTAACTTGGCTACCGACACGGTATTGCTGCATAGTCGTTTGACTGATGGTGTGCGGGATAATAGTTAATTTAAACTGAGCACCGTCTACATCGTTGGTGGTTAAACTAATACCATCAACGGTAATTGATCCTTTTTTAGCAATATATTTAGCTAAATTGCTTGGTGCTTTTATCCAATATTCAACGGCATTACCTAAAGGAGAAATGGCAGTAACTTCACCAATACCGTCTACATGACCGCTGACAATATGGCCGCCAAAACGGTCATTCATCTGCATTGCCTTCTCTAAATTCACTAAGAATCCAGGCTGGATGCCAGAAAAAGCACTCAACTTCAGCGTTTCATAGGAAAGGTCAACATCAAAGCTGTCTTCAGTTAAACGTGTGACAGTTAAGCAAACACCATTATTGGCAATACTATCACCCAGTTTAACATCCTCCATGCCTAACTCTCCAGCATGTACAGTAATGGTCATATCTTTTTCATTTTTCTTAATTGCAGTGACTTTACCCACTGCCGCTACTATGCCTGTAAACATATTACTCTCGATGGTTAATCAGACGGATATCCTCACCTACTTTTACAACTGAATGTAATTGCAGTTTAACGATATCGTTCATCGTGGAAAATTCTGGTAAGTTTACTAAGTTTCTACCCTGATCGCCCAGTAATTTTGGTGCTTGGTAAAGAATAAATTCATCTACCAAATCCTTTTTAAAAAACTCACCGGCTAAGGTTGCGCCAGCTTCGACCCATAAGTCATTAATTTCGCGAGCATTAAGCGCTATCAATAAGGCTTGTAAATCAACTTGATCATCGCTGTTGGCAGGCACAATAATTTGTTCAATTTGTGCTTTTTTACTGGAGAATTCCGCAGAATCACGCGCCACAGTAGAAACAATCCATACCTTGCCAGGTAGATCAAACAGTTTTTCGTTCAAGCTTAGTTTATTCTGTGAGTCTAAAATAATGCGTATTGGTTGACGTAATTCAGCTTCACTCATTATTGCAGAATCAAAATCAGTACTCTTCAATAGCTCTTGATAGCGAACATTCAGACTAGGGTCATCGGCAAATACGGTTTGATTACCGGTCAAAATAGCACTTTGTTGAGCACGGTAATATTGAACATCAGCACGAGCAGAAGGCCCAGTTATCCATTTACTTTGACCATTTTTTAAGGCGGTTTTACCATCTAAACTGGACGCCATTTTTACTGTAATACGTGGACGCTTATATTTCATTCGCGTGAGAAAGCCTAAATTTAACGCTTCCGCTTCCGCTGTTAATAAACCAACATCAACCTGTATACCCGCTTCTTCTAAAATACGAATACCACCACCAGCTACTTTAGGGTTGGGATCAACCATAGCAACAATGACACGTTTTACACCCGCTTTCACTAACGCTAATGCGCATGGTCCTGTGCGACCAAAATGTGCACAAGGCTCTAAGGTCACATAACAGGTAGCATTAGTAGCTTGCGCTCCAGCCATCGCTAAAGCATGTACTTCTGCATGTGGAGTGCCTGCTTTTTGATGAAAACCTTCACCAACAATTCCTCCATCTTTGACAATCACACAACCCACATTAGGGTTGGGAGAAGTGGTGAAGCGGCCTTTTTTAGCAAGTGATAAGGCAAGTTGCATGAAATTATTATCAGAATCAGTAAATGGCATCTATTAATACTTTTTTAATTATTGAACTGTTTATTTGTTTGGAATATCTAGTTTGGCGATCTCTTCACCAAACTCTTTAATATCTTCAAAAGAACGATACACAGAAGCAAATCGGATGTAAGCGATTTTATCTAACCCTTTTAGAAGATCCATCACCAACTCACCGACCATCTTACTTGGAATTTCTCGCTCACCTGTTGCTCGCAAAGTGGACTTTAATTTATTAACTGCACTCTCAACAGCTTCAATGCTGACCGGCCTTTTCTCTAGTGCGATATTAATACCTGCCAGCAGTTTTTCTTCGTTAAAAGGTTCACGACTACCATCAGATTTTATTAAACGAGGCATAATTAATTCAGCAAGCTCAAAGGTGGTAAAACGCTCATTACATTCGTTACATAAACGACGGCGACGTACCTGTGAACCTTCAGATACCAAACGAGAATCGATCACCTTGGTATCTTGAGCGTGGCAAAAAGGACAAAACATGGCGTATTTCTCTGTGTAATAAACGGGAGTTACTTATATGGGGCTTAAACACTCAAGTAAGCAACTAATATTAAAGATTAAAATTGCTCAGTAAGTTAACATAAATTTCACAATATTTGGGATTTTTATCGGCAATATTTAGTAATTTGCTGCGAATAATGAATCGCTATTTTACTGCGTTTATTTTCTGGTAAAGGAAACAGAACCTAAATCTGCCTCGGTACATATTATGTAGTTAGAATACAGAGCATATAAAGTACAAGGTCACCTAGCTTTCAACGGGTAGTTGGTTTGCTCTATCCGATACTATAGACTGTTATTATTGTAATTATCCCCTTGATAAATTTATCAATAACCTGAGAGGCTGTATGGCACAAGAAAAGATGGTAGTAGGCGGAGGTTGCTTCTGGTGTGTAGAAGCTGCTTTTAATCAAATTGAAGGCGTTATTAACGCGGTTTCCGGTTACGCAGGCGGCAATGCATCAGATGCAAACTATAAAGCCGTATGTACTGGTGAGACTCAACATGTTGAAGTCGTTGAAATTACTTTTGATAATCAAGTGATCAACTTTACACAATTATTAACACTGTTTTTTACGGTGCACGATGCAAGCCAAGTTAATCGACAAGGTAACGATATCGGTACTCAATATCGTACTGTTATATTTTATCAAAGCAGTGAGCAACAACAAATCGCTGAACAGATGATCAACGAAATCAATCAACAACAACTATTTGGTCAAGATATTGTGACTCAACTTGAACCTGCTTGTGAGTTTTTTGTGGCAGAAGATTACCACCAAAATTACTACCTTAATAACCCTAACCAAGGTTATTGTATGGCTGTTATTGCACCTAAGTTCCAAAAATTTAAAGAACAGCATCAAGCATTATTAAAACAGTAGGTTGAGGTCAAGCCATAAACAAATAAGCCCCGTACACAGTACGAGGCTTATTATATTGATAATAATGAAGTTAGTTAGCTAATATAAGTTGGTGGTGTAATAAAGCCTTGGTATCCGTTAGCATGTAAACTCTTCAGCATGTCTAACTGCTCTTGGTCCTCTACAGCTGTGATAATCACTTCAATATCTAAACCACGCGCGGTGTTAATCACGGCACGACTTAATGCTAGACGTTCTGTTAATTCATCAACTTCCATCTCATTTTTCAAGTTACAAGATAAAGATTGATCTAACTTAACATAGTCAGGTTTAATTGTTTGTAAGTAAGCCACTGAGCCAATTTCTCGACCATAGTGGTCAATACCGACTTTACCACCCTGCTGTTTAACGATATTAGTAAATTTCTGAGACTGTTTAGGATAAGTTAATACCGTACTTTCTTGAATCTCAAAATGGTAACGTTGTGGATTTTTTTGACGGCTCATAAATAAGCCTAACCAGTCATGGAAATGCAAATCTAAAATACTATCCTGGGTAATGTTTATCGCCACTTTTTCTTGTTTCGATAAAATAGTTGAGTGTTCCGCAATCACTTTTAATAAAGATTGGTCAAACTCACTACCTAATTCTAATTGTTCAATATAAGGCATAAATTGCGCCGCACGAACTACATTTTCTTCAATTTGTAAGCCACTGTAAATCTCACGTTGCATCACAGTACCATCAGCAAAAGATAATGCTGGGTGCCACTGTAATAGGAAGTTACGTTTAACGATTGCCTCTTGTAATAGCTCACGCCATTGCTCTATCTGCGTATCTTGTTGTTCGTTGTTATCAAACCATTGGCAAACTTCTTTTTCCGCTAATGCAGACTGTAATGCATTATCGGCGTTACCTAATAATTGAGAAGCCGTCATGCCTTGTGCTCTAACTGCCACACCAATAGCAAACTGATCTTCTTCATTATAATTTGCACTCACCATCGCCTGATTAATAATGCGGATAACATTTTGTAAATACACTTTTAATTGCTCAGGTGACGCTTTAGTCACTAAAAATACAAACTCACGACTAGATATACGCGCAATAACACACGGTGCAATACTAGGTAATGAGGCTTGCATCTCTTTTGCTAAAATTTGAATAGTGCTATCACGTACTTGGTAGCCAAACTGATCATCAATCTCTTGTAACCAATCTAATCGAGCAATTAACACACCTCCATAACCCGGATCTTTCATCCAGCTACCTAATTGACCATTCAAATATAAACGGTTTGGTAGTTGAGATACTTTATCGGTTAATTTTTCATTTTTTAATGAAACCACTTCTTTATCAAGCTGAGAAAAAACCGTTTGTAACTGTCTAGACATACTATTAATCGCTAATACCACTTCTTTTAACTCGATTGTTTCTGGTATCGCTAAGTCAGGTTGAAATTCGCGTTTGGCAATCAATTTCGCCTGGTCAGCCACACGGTGCAGTGGCGCTAGAATTCTTGTGAGACGTAAACGTAATAAAATAACTGATAAGATAAATAAGACACCTAATGTAATCAGTGTATCTGTCATTACTTTCCATAATTGGCTGTAACCAATAGCAGGGTTAGCCTCCAGTTTCAAAGTCGCTAACTGTATCCAGCCATTATTAATGGTGCTTTCGGTACTTTGTACATCAAATAAATTAAGGTTAGTGAACCACTCTGGCACACTGTCAGCTTGTACTGGGTTTTCCCATACCTGATTTTTACCATTTTCAAGCCATGTAAGGCTGACTTTTTTGTAAAATCCACCTTCAAAAATAACATTGATAACCGTTTCAGCAGATGCAATATCGCCCGTCTCTAAGTGTGGTTTCAACATTAGCGTTAATGCATTTGTTGTGTTATTTAAGTCAGAGGAGATCTGGCTGTCCATAAACGTTTTGGTTTCGGTAAACTGAAAATACATCAAGCTCGTTACTACTAGTAAAAATAGCCCTACTAGTAAAGAGTTGATCTGATTAAACAGTGTCATAAATATGTTACTCCATTGATAATACAGGTTGTTTTAATTTGTTAAGGCCCATACGAATATTTAAATCGTTCCATCGTTTGAGTCTGCTTGGTTTTCCTGCGACACGGCCTTGTCTTTTTTCATTGTTTAACCATAACTTTTTACCATTAAAGCTATATATAGGAACTAAATCTTTTCGGTTATTAGATTTTTTTATTCGACCATCGATGTTATCTAAAATTAATGGCTCCGCTGTTGGAGTTTCATAATAAGCAACAACCATGTGATATTGGTTTAAAGTTAGTGACTTAACCATCACAATACGAAGCTTTTCATCATCAACACCAATCGCTAATAGAGTGAAGTACTTAGCTAAAGCAAAGTCTTCACAATCTCCGGCGTTAACGCCAATAAATTCTACGGGTGTTGCCCAATAGTTACTCTCACCCCATAATTTTTTATCCGTTGTAAAACGCAATTGATTAAAAAATCGGTTGGTGCGTAGTAACTTGTCCTGCTCACTGTCATAGCGTTCGTTTAATAGCTTTAACCAAGCTTTTCCACGCAGTGCTGCGCGTTCTCCATAATTTTTACTCAACGTAGAAATTAACTTACTTGTGTTAAAGCTTAATGAACTACTAGCATAGGTATAAAGGTTACTTATGTATAAAAGCAACGCAGTGAATATGAACTTTTTGAGTAATGACACTTTTTTAGTTTTTATAAAGCGTATTACTCACGATCATCAACACTATAAATATTCCATTTCATATCAATGACTTCTTTACCGCCAGCAATCTCAGCTACAATTCGACGATTCTGTGCATTAGCAAAATCGCTGTTTCCTTCTACTAACAGTTGCTCGAAGCCATAACCTTTTGCTTCAACACGTGCAGGGTCAACACTGTATCTATTCACTAAAATGGATTTAACCGCTTCAGCACGTCTTAGAGAAAGTGCTTTATTATATTGCGCTCCACCAACAAGGCTTGTATGCCCTTCAATTGATACATTCACCGACTGATAATCTTTCATCAGTGCTGCTAATTTTTGTATTTCAGGAAAATATTTAGCTTCAACAACTGATGAATCAGTAGCGAAATTCACTAATAATGTTACACGCACTTTTTCAATAACATCCATCCCACAACCATCGTTGCCAATAGCCGCGCCTAATGGAGTATCTAAACAATTATCTCGCGCATTGATAACCCCATCACCTTCAGGATCAGATAAATCATAAAGCTGTTCTGTGGTAACATTTGCTGTATCAATTACATTAATTGAACAACCACTTAATAAAAAAGCACCGGCTAATAAACTAATCTTTTTCATTGTATACTCCACCATCGAATTCTTGCTCCCCTTTCCACGCTTCAGGACGTGTTACACGTAAAGAATCTAACAGTATACCCATCGCATGTAAAATTCTGTATTGCGCTGTAATTTCATCAAATTCCGCTTCCAAGAAGTCATTTCTTGCTTGGAAAAGCTCATTTTCTGTATCTAATAAATCCAGTAAGCTACGTTGACCAATTTTAAACTGCTCTTTGTAATCTTCTTGTGAATCCTTAGCGGCAATAACGTGCATTTTGATATATTGCTTCTGTTTGTTCAATAATTCATAAGCATCCCAAGAAAGCAGAAAGCCTTCTTTTACTTCACGATGTGCTTTCATATTTAATGCTTTTGCTTCATTAATTTTATAAGCGGTTTCTTTTGCATAAGCTTTATCTCGACCACCATTATATAGGTTGTATCTAAAGCGCAGCATAGCAACCACATCGTCGTTATTACCGCCAACATCATTGGTGCCGTTATAGCCATCAACCCCATCAATATTATCGTTAAAGTTAGCTTCGATTTCTAAATTTAATTCAGGGTAAAAGGTAGACTTAGCGCTTTTATATTGTGCATTTGCAGATTGGATATCATTAGTTGATGCCCAAATAGATGGATGATTTTTAAGCGCTAAGGCTAATCCTTCTGCCTGCGTTTTTGGCAACATGCTACTATCAGGAAAAGGGATCACTAAATTTTCAGGCCTTTGATCAACAACACTATAAAACATGGTTTTGCTGTCTAAATAGTTATTTTTAGCCGCAATCAAATTAGACTCAGCTTGCGCTAAACGACCACTAATTTGTGATAAATCAGCTTTACTGCTGAAACCTGACTCGGTTCGTTCTTTTATCTGGTCGTAAATATCAATATGCGATTGTAAGTTCTTCTCTGATAAAGCAACTAATTTTTCAGCTTCAATTAGGTCGATATACACATTCACCACATCTAAACTGATATCTTCAGCAATTGAGTGCAGGCGCCATTGTTCTGCACTAGTTGCATAACTAGTACGGTCAACTTCACTAGTACTTTTAAAGCCATTAAAAACATTTTGAGTCAAGCTCAAGCCTAGTTCACGTCTTGTCAACTCCTCAGTATTATCTAAGCTGTCGGTGTAACGTCTAGTGGTTGGGCTGTCAGTATATTCATAACCAATCCCCCCCGTTGCTTCAAGTGTTGGGTAGAAGTCTGCTTCAGCTTGCTCAACCTGCTTCTCTTTTACTTTAAACTGTGTAAATGAGGCATGAATCTCTGGGTTAGTATCTAACGTATGTGCTACTGCTTGCTCTAAAGATTGACTTTGAGCTTGAAACGGTAGTAATGCCAGTGAGCTAAAAGCAACTAAAACGGCTTTTTTAGTCATTCCATTTTGTAATGATTTCATTCTTTCTCCATATCCTTTACTCAACTTAATACTCTCGTAAAGCCGATTCTTTGGCTCTTAAAATTGGATTAAACATATATTCAAGTACGGTTCTCTTACTTACCATGACATCGACACTGGTCAACATACCGGGAATAATAGACATTTCCGTTTTATTATTTTTATTGATAGCAGACTCAGTAGTACGAATTCTCACGATATAGAAGCTATTACCCTCCTCATCTTGTGTTGTATCGGCACTAATTAACTCAACAACACCATCTAATGCGCCATATCTTGTAAAATCATAAGCCGTAATTTTCACTCTCGCAGGCAAGCCTACGTGGATAAAGGCAATATCTTTAGGGATAATTTTAGCTTCAACCAACAACTTATCTTCTGTTGGCACTATCTCTAATAATACCTGACCTGGTTTAACGACTCCACCTAAAGTATTGATGTGTAGTGTTTTTATTGTACCTACCACAGGAGAGGTAATTAATGCTTTACTCACTTTATCCTGCACGCCAACTTGTGCTTCCGTAATACTAGATAACGCGGCCTGCTTTTCGTTGAGCTGCGCTCTTGCATCTTTACGGAACTCTAAAACTAGCTCTTGACGTTTAAGAATAGACTCCTGCAAGGCCGATTCATTTCTCGGTAATTGCGTTTGTAATGCACGTAATTCACCATTTAACTCATTGACCGACCTTTCTAGTTTTAATAATTCAACTTCAGGTACAATATTTTTTTGCGCTAATGGGCGAGTTAACTTTAATTCACGATTCGCTAAATTTAGGCTGCTTCTTAATGTACGCATTTTTGATTGCAGCTCGGTTATCTCTTGTTGTCTTTGTTTAATTTGTTGAGCCTGGATAGCCACTTGGTTTTCTAAGCTATTTAAACGACCTATATATTCGTCTTGTTGCTGTTCAACCAATGCAGCTGCCGTAGTTTGCATATCTTCAGGGAACTCTAGTTTCTTTTGCTGAATTTGAATTTGTAAGCTCCAATCCTCAACATTTGAAATTAAAATGCTACTTAACTCCGCACGTAATCGAATAATATCCGCTCTTAACGCATCCACTTCTTGGCTTTGTTGTGCTAAATCAGAGCGAAAACGCGTATCATCGATTCGCGCTAAGGGCTGTCCTTTGGTCACCTCCATCCCTTCTTTCACATATAACTCTTGGAGAATACCACCATCTAAACTTTGAATAACTTGTACCTGCGAGGAAGGCACAACTTTACCATCACCTCTCACTACTCGGTCTAACTTAGCGAAGTATGCCCATACAAAAAAACATAGAAATAAAGCAAATAAGGCCCAAATAGTTAATCGTTGTGCTGTAGGTGTTTCGGTTAGCATTGCCCCGTAAACGTCATCAGCCATCTCTAAGTCTTGTTTAGAAACTTTCATTATTCAGTTCCTTTTGTTGCTGCAGCATATTGACCAGACGCAAGCTTTTCTAACACACTATCTTTGGCGCCATCAGCAACAATTTTGCCATTATCTACAATTATAATACGGTCAACTAGTTGTAAAAGATGCATTTTATGTGTAATTAATAACATACTGCGGTTTTTAACGGTTTGCTTCATAGAGTTGATAAACTGCTTTTCAGCACGTGCATCTAAACTTGCAGTGGGTTCATCTAACAATAATATTTGCGGATCGTTGAGAATAGTACGCGCTAAGGCAACCGCTTGTCTTTGTCCTCGTGACAAGGATATCCCGCCCTCTCCAACTTGTAAGTCTAAACCCTCAGAGGCTAAATCGGTGAACAAGCAAACACCTGATAATTGTGCTGCTCTTAGCAATTGATATTCGGTTACTTGTCGTGTACCAAACAGAATATTATCTTTAATGGTGCCATGAAAAAGCGTGATATCTTGTGGTAAATAACCAATATTACTACGCAGATCACTTGGATGGATCTGCTCCTGATGTAACCCATCATAACGAATACTACCAGAGGAAGGTTTGTATAAGCCTAAGATAAGTTTCGCTAAAGTTGTTTTACCCGAACCGTTACGTCCAATAATCGCCACTTTTTCGTTTGGTTTAATTTTTAACGAAAATGGATATAAGGCGGTTTTTTCACTGTTAGGGTATTTGAAAGAAACCTGTTCACACTCAATATTACCTTCTAATTTATTGCGGCTAACTAAATGCCCTTTATTTTCAAACTCACTTTCTTGTTCCATTATTCCGTCAATTTGACGCAATGAACTCATTGTTTGATTGTATCGAGTCATTAAAGCAGCTATTCTTGCCATCGGGCCAATGGCTCTACTTGAAAGCATGACAGCAGCAATAATTGCCCCCATCGAAATCAACCCTTCTGATACACGATAAACACCTAAAACGATCACAGCAATAACCGATGCTTGGATAACAAAACTAGAAACATTAGACACAGAGTTAGTGATCATTTTAACTTTTAGCTGCCATTTAGCAGTATGTCCAACCATCTGTTGCCAAGTATGTTGAATAAGCCCTTCAGCCCCATTGGCTTTTATCGATTCTAATGAAGATAAACTTTCTACAAGGTGGCCATGACGTAATCCAGAAAATTTATTACTTTCTTCAATTGCTACCTTTAATCGAGATTGTACAATAAAGCTATAACCGATAATCAACAAAGTAGCGACCACAGGAAAATACACGAGATCGCCTGCGACTAACCAAATAATAAACATAAATAGAATCGAAAACGGCAAATCAACCAGTGCCGTAATCGTCGCTGAGGATAAGAATTCGCGCACACTATCGAACTCACCAAGTTGCCTTGCCATCCCACCAACACTTGAAGATCGTTTTTCTAATGGAATGCCTATCACTTTTGAAAAAAGCTTTGAAGAGATTTCTACATCAACCTTTTTTCCTGCCACATCAATTAAATAGGCCCTGATTTGCTTTAATATAAAATCAAATATATAAGCGGCAAAAGCACCAATTGCCAGTACCCATAATGTTTCGAACGCTAAGTTAGGAACAACTTTATCGTAAACATTCATAACAAAAAGAGGAGATAATAAAGCAAAGATGTTAATTAGAACGGAGGCAATAATGACATCGCGATAAATGGAAGCAGATTCTTTTATACTATCCCATAACCAATTATCTGTAGATTCATGGATATGCACATCAAAATGTCGGTCTCCATGATACTTTTGCTTAATTAAGAAAAGATAACCAACATAATCAGATTCTAATACTTCAATACTAAGTACTTCTTGCCCCCCAGTTTCAGGGAAAGACACTTTGGCTTCATTGGTATGAGAGTCTATTTCATGAAGAATACAAGCTCGTTTATTTTTAAGCATTAAAATACAAGGTAGTAACATACCTGGTATTGAATTTAAGCTGCGTCTATCTAACTTCGCACTTAACCCAGCTCGGCTAGCAGCCTGAGGTACTAATTCAGGTGATAAATGCTGTTGACCTAAAGGTAAGCCTGCCGCCAAAGCCTCTGCTGAACAGGGTGTAGAGAAATATTCACTTAATAAGACTAGGCAGTCTAGTAAAGGATCATGTCCAATACGTGTTGAGGCATTTATTGCCCATTTTGGGGGCTTATTATTATTTTGTTCCAAACGTAACCCTTTCTATTAATAGGTATAATGTAACTACTGTAACAGTAGTTACATCATTGACCTATTAAATATATTTAAATGACTAATTATAGTAGTAATTTTACAAAAAAAACCACTATAAGGTTGGATCATCTAACGAAGCTGTAGAGCTTGTCACATCAGTCGTTGCATCATCAGTAATAATCAGAGCACCTTCGTCATAGAGTGTGTTTATAACAATTTCAACTTCATTATCCGATAAGTTCCCCGTAGTACTATCATTCATTCCTTCAAGTTTAGTATCTTCAAGCACGATTGTTGTATTGTCATAACCATTCTCGGTAGAAGAAATCGTTAATGTAGTATCATTTCCATCAAAACTAATATCAAAATAATTACTTAAAGTACCTGCTGATTCATCTTGTAATAGATCACTCAAGTCTAAAGCGTCCCCTTCAGCAACATTAAAATCGGTAATAGCGTCAGTATCATAAATATCTGAGGTATCCCAAACAAATGTATCGCTACCTGTACCGCCGGTCAAGATATCTCCACCAGTAGCACCGCCATCAAGAATATCATCACCTGCGCCACCAATAAGGATATCACTGGCATTTTCTCCACCAAATAATGAGTCATTACCATCCCCACCATTTAGCGTATTAACACGATTGTCACCAGAGATTAAAGTATCATTACCCTCACCACCAAGTAGTGTATTAATACCATTATTACCGCCAATTAATGTATCGTCACCAGTCCCGCCATCTAATAAGTTATCAGCGTTATCTCCTGCTGTTAACTCATCATTACCAGCTTCACCGTATAATTCATCAGAGCCATCACCGCCATCTATTGTATCGTTTCCTTCACCACCATAAATGGTGTCATTTCCACGACCACCGCTTATATCATCATTACCACCATTTCCATAAATGGTATCATTGCCTCCACGACCATCTATTGTGTCGTCACCTTCAGTCCCATTAAGTGTATTCCCCCTGTTGTTACCTTGAATATTTTCACCCTCTACAGTAGTAACAGGTATATCAGTTTCATTATTATCTGTGGAATCTGTTTCATCTACAGTACTATCAATAATTCCATCAGGACTACTATGGGTGACAGTCACATAACCCGTGGCCGTATTAGATACATTTCCGTTTTCGTCAATGACATCATAAGTAAATGAATCGATACCTGTGTAACCATCATCAGGTACATAAGTAGCAACGCCATCAACAATAGTGATAGTACCATTCTCAGGGTCGCTAATTGAATTGATAGCAAGACCATCACCAATATCATTTGATAATAAATCTAATTCAACAGAGCTACCTGTGTCCACACTGGCACCATCAGCGTGTGATAAGTTTTCGGCAACCCATATATTCTCTCCATTTACTAAACTCATATTAAGAGTCAACTCATAATCACCAGCTTGATCCCAATAGATAATCTCAATGGAATGTAGGCCTTCCGCCAACGTCAAAGATACACTGGTTTGAATACTTGCTGTAATCGCATCAAAACCAATCACCGCCTCACCATCGATTAAAAGTTCAAAGCCATCATCATGAACAACATCAATGGTATATACGCCTGCTTCTTCAACATATAAGTTACCTGTTAAGTCTATAATAGCATCGGTCGCTGTGCTTGATGATCCTCCATTGATAGTCACAATGGAATCTGCATCATTATTCAGGAATGATATAAGGTTTTCTGGCACACCTTCATCATTAACATTATCAGCAAGACCAGACTGTTGATTGACTACACCAGTTGTATTTTCATAATCAAGCTCCGTTGATATAAAGGAAATATCAGCAACTGGGTTTGCTTCAATATAGGCTTTTACAACCTCCAAATTGGTTGTATTTTGACCTTCAGCACTTTGGTCATAACCCCAATACTGCCCTGTCAAGCCAGTACTTGGCGCTTCCGCATCATCCACAGCGATAACAGTATCAGCACCATTAACAGTAACTGAGATATCCTGTGTTTCACCATTCAACGTGACAGTAAAGGTTTCAACTATGCTCTCATCTGAATCTAGATATGCAATATCGGCATTATCTACTTCATATGTCCAGTTACCATCTACATCAATAGTTAATGAACCAAGTGCATTAGCACCGGCTGTTGAAGAAGCAAAAGCCACTGTTGGTGCAAAACTACTTCTATCTGTATCATCAACATCGATGAAGGTAACTTTTCCTGAATCAGTTAAAGTAGCAGAAGTATCTGCGCTATTTTCAGAGACATCGCCCTCTGCACTATCGCCGACACTACTATCAACAATGATTTCAGTCTGATCCTCAGCACCAATAATAAGAATGGTAATCGTTTCTACGGTACCATTTAAGGTCACAGTATAGGTTTCAGTGATCTCTTCACCTTCATCTAGATGCTGAACTAATGCATTATCAACGCTATAACTCCAACTACCGTTATCATCTAATGATATATCACCTAATTTCCCCAAACTTGACGTCGAACTTGTAAAACTGATTTCAGGCTCAAAATTCTCACGATCTGTGTCATCCAGATCACCAAACTCTAAGTTACCACTTGCAGTTAATAAATCCTCCGAGTTGACATTATAATCCTCAATAACTTTAGCAAGGGCTTCACTAGTGCCTTCTGGCTCTATAGTGGTCGCATCATCTGCACCATTAATTGTAACGGTAATATCATGTGTCGTTCCATTTAACGTCACTGTATATACTTCAACTAATGACTCCCCTTCACCTAAGTATTGAACAGCACTATTATCAACTTCATAAGTCCAATTACCATCAGCATCGATTGTAATTTCACCTAGCGCCGTATCACCGTCATTTTCAGGTGAGAACTCAACGGTAGGAGCGAAGTTTTCACTATCTTCAACATCTACATCTGAAAAAGTTAATGTGCCCGAGTCAGTTAAGGTTTGAGTCGTGCTTACATCAATATCCTCAGTTACTTCACCTATATCACTATCAGAAGCGCCCACTGATATGTCTGTAGGATCATTCACTGCATTAATAGTCACATTAACCGTTTCTTCAGTTCCTTCCTCATTGATATAAGTAAAGCTATCCGTTCCATTAAAGTTAGCATCTGGCGTGTACGTAACCGTGCCATCATCATTGATTGACACCGTACCGTTAGCCCCATTAGTGACAGAAGCAACTGGCGATACGTCACTATCTTCATCTGTATCGTTAGCTAACACATTAATATTCACAGCAGTATCTTCATCAGTGATCACTGAATCTATATTGGTAATTGTTGGGTCATCTACTGCAGTAACATTTGGATCGTCGCTGACAGGCTCACCATCTACTGTGCCATCATTTGGCGTCAATGTATAAGCAGGTAAATCCTGGCCGCTATTCACTAATGCGGCACCGGCCTCGGTTAAGACGACTGTATTACCGTCAAGTGCGTAATTAATAGTGTCATCTAATGTCACCGTCACGGTGTCGCCATCTTCGTCTGATGTTGTGAATAATGCGACTGTCGCCCCCTCTACGCTGTTAGTTGCATCTTCAACAAAATCTGCAGATTTTATGATTTCTACGACTGGCGCATCATTGACGGTGGTTACCGCTGGCGTCGCTGAATCAGTGTCACCATTCACCGTGCCATCATTAGGCGTTAGGGTGAATTCAGGTAATGCTTCACCGCTGTTCACAAGCGCTGCACCGGCCTCGGTTAAGACAACCGTGTTACCCACAATTTGATAATTAGTCGTATCATCAATCGTCACCGTGACATCATCGCCGTCTTCGTCTGAGGTTTCAAACGTCGAAA
>NZ_QOCB01000036.1 GCF_003318165.1 Psychromonas sp. B3M02 | reverse complement strand
ACACTGAAGTGGTCGTTGCTAAAGCCAGTAAGCCGGTTAACCCTACAATTAAATGTTTCATCATTATAGTTTCCCGTGAGTTTGTGGCTAATACCAATTGTATTAAATAACTGATCTAAATTTTGCGCCGGAAAAATGGCTTAGTTAGAGGCGTAAGTTGATGTAAATGGTTGTTCCCTTTACGAAACTTACAACGAAAAAATAAGTTGTTTTAACAAGTAAAATAGATCAGTTACTTACTATGATTGGTATTATTAAAGTGAACAGCCAACATGGTAAAAGTGGGCCATCTTGGATGCTAGAGCAAAATCACGGATTAAAATTACCAGATAAGTTACATAGGCCAATTAAATTCGTAACTCAAAATTGTCCAAACTTGCTACGAGCGATAGTCAAGAAAAATCATAAATGCCTAGCGAGTCGTGAGCTGTGCGAGCATCAGGAGTGGCTTTATTATTTTACTTTACCATCATTTCCCTTAAATACCCTTTTGGCAGGGTGGTGGTTTCACGCAGTGAGGCCATCGCCTTGCTAAGCATTCAGGGACAAAAAAGCGTACACACTATTATTCCCTTACTTAAGCATTATTTTTAAATCATTTAAAACTCATATTAAAAAAGGAGTCGGTATACTTTACATATATATTGAAATTTATTTGTAAGTCTCTGTATTTTATTGATTATTTAATTGGCATTTTTTATGCTTTGTTTATATAGCAGCTGTTTTTTGTTGTATAAAAGGAGTGTCATATGTTAAATATCTTAAAGCTTAAAAAAATAATGTTTGTATTGGGTTTCCTATTTAGTAGTCAATTATTTGCAACGACTATTGTGGATACAGTTAATCAAAATGAGTATGTAGGCTGGTGGGACTCTTATAGTTATACCCATGATCTAAATGATGATGGATTTGTGCTTGGGAGTGCGTTGAGTGGTACCTTGGAGGTCAGTGTTGCAGATGATGGTGGCTATTTTGATTTATGGGAGACCATTTTATTTACCGTTGAAGATTTTGACTTTGATACCGGGGGAGTAACATTTGGAAATGGTTTTTCTGGTGACCTTGAAGTAAATGCTCTAGGTGCTTTAAATAGTGATGGTTATTTAGATATTATTGTCTCGTCAGTATTTGGTGACTTTTACGTAGGGGATTCTGTGTTAACTGTTGAAGTGCCAGCTCCTGGGATGTTTTTATTATTTGGTTTTGCTGCATTAGGCATTGCAGTAGGACGTAAAAAGCGCCAATCTTAACAAAATAGTTATTGTCTAATAAGCCTCGTATTTTACGGGGCTTTTTTATAAGAAATATTTATATCATTATTTATTTAAATAGTGGGATTTATTTGTCCAAGTTGCTGACTAAGTACTGTGACATGCTTAATAGCATTTAAGCTGAACCAGTATTGTTCATTTTTTATTTAGTCTGTAACAAGGTTACCCATGAATTTAGTTAAAATATTGCCTGCACTGTTATTGTTCTATTCACTGCCTAATTTGGCAGAAGAAAGTAATGTAAATGCAACTCCAATCAAGCAAAGTAATCTTTATGGTAGTTGGTTCTGTCAGCATAAAATTGAAGAGCCTAATTCTAAAATGCTCATTGATGTGAATTATCGTCTTCAATATAAACAAGATAATACCTCGCAAGGTTATGGTATTTTGTTATTTACCTTATCGGGCATGCCAAAGCTTAAATATAGTATTAAGGATAGTTCAACTTGGCAATTGCAAGGTGACAACTTAACTATGCATTCTCAAAACATCGAGTTTAATAATGTGAGTCATCCTGAGTTGGAATCGATCTTAAGCTTGAAGAAAATATTACCAGTTACTATCAATGAGTCTGGCAAGATCTTGTCGTTAACTAATAATGAATTAACCGTGAAGTCGGATGCGTATAGTGAATTGATTCAATGTGTTAAAGCTTAAAATGGTTAGGATGTAGCCTAACCATTATATTAAGCTTATTTGAAGACTAATTAATCTCGTTTAATGGCACGTAAAATAACGAATTTTTTGTTTTCGGCGATTAATTCACAATCTCCAAAGATACGGGTTAATTTATCTTGATAATCTAAGTGGCGGTTACCAACAATCACTAACTCCCCATTCACTGCTAAACAGAAATGTGCATCGTTAAACATACTCCATGCAATATGATCAGTAATAGCATGTTGTTGGTGGAAGGGTGGGTTACATAGTATTAAATCATAGCTACGAGATTTAAAGCCTACCAAGCCATTATTAACTACAAAACGAGTGTTATCAGAACGTTCTTCTTCAAAGTTCTTCAACATGTTGATACGTGCAGAATCAACGGCCATGTATGACTCATCAATAAAGGTAATTTGCGCATCTGGGTAAGCTTCTGCTGCTGCCATACCAACCACACCATTACCGCAACCCAGGTCAACGACCTTAGTGAAATCGCCTTCAGGTAGGTTATCCATTAAGTAACGGCCACCAATATCTAAATGGTTACGTGAAAATACATTGGCATGGTTATGAATTTTCCAACCTAAACGTTCAATATCCCAAGTGATTGCCACTTCTTTTTCTGGAATGTTTACTTGATCTGGCAAGCTAAATATCAAGCGAGATTTCTTTTTCGCTAAAGACGTTTTAGTCGTACCGATATATTTTTCAAATAACGCTAAGGTTGATTTGTGGATCGCATCGGCTTTGCCTGAAGCAACAATGATCGTATCTTTATCGATAACGGCGCTTAATTGTTGTAATTGATATTCTAAAAACGATAAGGTTTTAGGTACTTTAATCAGTACTACTTTTGCATTTGTTGGTAATGGCTGCAAACTATCTTGAATTAATAGTGTCTCAGTAGGGCATTGATTACGCTGCATATTGAGTTTGATAGAGCCAACAGACAGAAATGAATCGGAGACAACGGTTCTTTCAATGTTTTTGAAATAACAACTTAGTGCACCGAAGCCATCATTGATAATTAACAATTGCGCATCTTCGGTAATGTATTTACCCAATTCGTTTTCGTTAAAATGGTTGATCAGGTATTCATCTGCTGAATCCCATGCTTGTAAGGTTTCATTTTTTCTGCGTGGGTGACGATGTAAAATCAATGTTTGATCTGCAATGATTAATGCTTCATTCATAGGATTAGCCTAGTTATGTAAATAGTGTAAGTTAATAAGGCATTTTAACTTGCTTGCTTGATTAAGGTAAGTGATATTATGCTTGTACTCAAAATGAATAAGGATGAGACGCTTTGTGAATATAATAATAACTAAAAAAACATTAATGAAAGCATTATTAGTCAGTGCTTCATTATTCACTTTAACAGCTTGTGATAACGAAATTGATGATATTTTATCTGATATTGCCGATGGAGAAGATGAAGTCGTTTGTAGTACTGATACGACTACCGTTAACTTCAAACAGATAGCCTATTGGGGGGAAAACGACGAAGATACTCTAGATGATATCGACTTTACTATGTTGACACATGTTATCTATAACAAAATCGGCGTAACCTCTAGCGGCGAGCTGGTATTACCTGATGACACAGGTGATTTTGAAGATATGATTGATGAGGCGCATGACGCAGGTATTTATGCCATGGCATCGATTGGTAACTCAAGTGATTCGGCATTCAATACGATTGCGGCAAGCGATACTGCAATGGATAACTTCATCGATAATATGGAAGATCTCATTGATGATTACGATCTCGATGGTATTGATATCAATTGGCAATTCCCTGAAGGAGATGATGAAGGTGATCTTTTTGAGGACCTAGTCAAAGAGGTCAGTGAATCACTAGATGATGAAGGAAAAATATTTAGTTTTGTCGTTGATACCGGACAAGATGATGATGACACAGATGATGGTGTTCAAGACGATGTATTAGATTACGCTGACTTTATGAATGTCATGGCATTAAATACCACCGATGACGACGATTTACACTCTTCATTAGAAGATGCTGAAGACGCCATTGAATATTGGACTGACCGTTGTGTCGTTAAAAATCGCCTAGTACTAGCAATTCCAGCTTATTCTAAAGGTGATGGTGTGTTGGATTTTAGAGAGATTGTTGATGACGATGATGATAATGCCTGTGTTGATGAAGCTTCTAATGTAGAAGATGAAGATGGTAATAAATACGATGACATTAACTACAATGGTATTCCGACAGTCAACGATAAAACAGAATACGCACAATCTTATGCGGGGGGAGTAATTATCACGTCATTAGAGCAAGATTATTTTGATAGCGATTACTTCTCTATTTTAGCGGCAGTAGATTGGCAAGTCGCAGGCAGTGCAAACGATATTTGCGATTAATTATAAAATATAATTCCATGGTTTTTTTTGTGGTTAAAAGGGCGCATAATAGCGCCCTTATTTTTTCTAACCACATTAAGGTCGTATTATGCCGATTAAAGCCGCTTTAACTGAACGTAGCAACGGATGTTGTGAATTGTGTTCATCTACCGATGAACTGTCTATTTTTGAAGTCCCGCCTGTTAAAGAGCCTAATTCGGATAAATCTATTTTAGTGTGTTCAACTTGTTTAGCTCAAATTGAAAAAAACACAGAAATGGATCATATCCATTGGCGTTGTTTAAACGATAGTATGTGGAGCCAAGTACCTGCGGTACAAGTGACGGCTTTTCGACTGTTTACACGTTTGAGTAAAGCGGGTGAAGGCTGGGCACAAGATCTCTTGGACATGATGTACATGGAAGATGAGCAGAAAGCATGGGCTGACTATGGTGTTGCTGCCGATGAGATTGAAGAAGTTGCCCCAACACGTGACTCAAACGGTACAGTATTAGTGGCTGGTGATAATGTTACCCTGATTAAAGACTTAGAAGTAAAAGGTGCAAACTTTACAGCAAAACGTGGTACACCTGTTCGTAATATCTCTTTGACTGATAATCCAGAACATATCGAAGGGCGTGTTAATGGTGTGCGTATTGTATTGTTAACCACTTACCTTAAAAAGATGCCTTTGTTTGAAGATAAGTAATATTAGTGACATCAAATAACCATTCAACGCACTATATTCAAAAATAATAAAGGCCCTAGCACTTAATAGTGATAGGGCCTTTTAGCAATAATAGCTGTTTTAGTTAATGGCGATTAAAGCACTTTCCAAGTCATGTTTTCACCTGCTTTAATAGGCACGACGATATCATTCCCAAATGCTAATGACTCTGGCACCGGCCATTCTGTTTTTTCTAATGTTACTGTATCTTGATTGCGTGGAACCCCATAGAAGTCAGGACCATTGAAACTAGCAAATCCTTCTAGTTTATCTAACGCATTTTCAGCTTCAAATACTTCAGCATAAAGCTCTAATGCAGCAAACGCGGTATATGAACCAGCACAGCCACAAGCAGACTCTTTTGCGCCAATCGCATGTGGTGCAGAGTCTGTACCTAAAAAGAACTTTTTGCTACCACTGGTTGCTGCTTTAACTAAAGCTGCCTGGTGTGTGTTTCTTTTCAAAATGGGTAAACAATAGAAGTGAGGTTTAATGCCACCCACTAACATATGGTTACGGTTGAACATTAAATGATGCGCAGTAATGGTAGCACCGACGTTATCACCCGCGTTATCTACAAACTCAACGGCATTGGCTGTAGTGATATGCTCTAACACAATCTTAAGCTCTGGGTTTTGTTCAACGATTGGTGATAATACTTCCTTTAAAAATACCTCTTCACGGTCGAAAATATCCACGTGATGTGAAGTCACTTCACCATGCACTAGCAAAGGCATGTTGACTTCTTGCATCGCTTTGAAAGTTGCTTTTAATTTAGTGGCGTCAGTAACGCCTGAATCAGAGTTAGTCGTTGCACCGGCAGGGTATAATTTTGCGGCATAAACATGGCCAGATGCTTTGGCTTTTTTGATCTCTTCTGGTGTTGTGTTGTCAGTCAGGTAAAGCACCATTAATGGTGTAAAAGTCGTTTTTGGTTGTGCAGCTAAAATACGATCACGGTAAGCTAATGCACTGTCAGTCGTCATCACCGGCGGTACTAAGTTAGGCATGACAATCGCTCTCCCCATATACCGACTGGTATCGCGAACAGTATCGGTTAACACATCGCCATCGCGTAAATGTACATGCCAATCGTCAGGTCGAGTGATCGTTAGTTTGCTGCTCATATAATACTCCGTGAGATAGGGGGAATTGATTGGCAATGATTCTAGAAGTTACAATAGGTTAAGTAAAGGGCAAACTGGCTAATATCGGATGGTTTAGTGATTAAACAGAATAACTGCTCATATATATTCACATGAGCAGGATTGAAGCAGCTTAGTTGACGCTACAAAGCCAGTTATGACACGCTTAATTGCTTATAGTGCACTCGAATCGTTTCTGCGATTTGTGCTTTGATGGTAGGCGTAACATGAACAGAGCGTTGTGCTGGAAATAGATCAACCAATGCCTGGACTAGAGGTTGTTGCGCTTGGTCCGATTTTTCTACCCAACTTGCGAGTAAGTCACGATTAATATAAGCAGGCAAAGAGCCTAAGGTACCGACATCGTTTTGACTGTGAATTAATAAACCCGCAGTGGTGCCTTTATCTAGAGTTAATACCTGATAAAAGTATAAAGTATGATAATCCAGTTGTTGATTTAATTCTTCATCGGACGGTGGCGGTAAACGGCTAAACTTATCAGTTAAAATCGCAATATAACAATCGACCACTTGCCTTGCAAAGTCGATAGCAAAGAGTTTCGGCGTGTTTACATCACCTGTAAACCCTTCCAAATAAAAATGCGAAACGCCTCGGTGCTTATTCAAAGAGGGAATATAGAAGTATTGTTCGCCTTGCTCAATGCCACTTTCATAATAGTCACCACTGGCCTGCTGTAGCATTTTGTTGAACAAAGAGGTTTCCGCTGGATCTTCAATCGCAGGGTTTAAATCCGCCATTAGTCGCCAATAACGTTGACCATTTTTTAATTCAGTCCAGCTAACGTGAATATGAATAGAAGGTGCTAAAGGGTGTTGAGGGTGAATAATGGTTGATAGGGCGGTAGCAGATAAAAACGCTTTCTCTGGTTTATCTTCATATTGTACTTGTGACACATTTACAGAGGCGCGATTGAATACACTGTTGGTGGTGGCTTCAAAACGTTGACCACCACCATGAGAACCTTGATCTCTTAGCCATTCAACAGGGGTAAAATCCGTGCCCGTAGAAAGGGTTGATAATTGATTAACAAAGTAGCTTTGTACTTGGCTAAGTTCAGATAAGGCAAATTGTGCTTGGTCAGATGTGGCGAGTACGCGCATGGGCTTCCTATTGAATACAGTCATCGAGGTTAAAGTTAGATGATAGGAAAGGTAATAGTTACTGTAACCCCAGTCAAGTCACTATTATTGGCAATCTTTAAATCCGCGTTATGATAATCGGCAATCATTTTTGCAATATATAGCCCTAAACCTAGGTGAGTATCATGCTGTTGAGCTGTGGGTCTAATGGAAACCATAGATTGAAACAGATCTTGCTGTGTTCCCTCTACTAATAATGGTCCCTTATTATCAATACTCAGGGTTGCGTCTTGTTGGTGTTTTGTCAGGGTGAAAATAATAGGGTCTGTTGAGTTGGAGAATTCCACGGCGTTATGCACCAACTTATCTAATAGTTGTACGATAAAGTCAGGATCTGCATCTATTTGGATATATGGCGACGCTTCGGGGCTGATGAGTGTCGAACTTGGGTAGATCATTTGATAACCTTGGATACATCCATTGACCAGTTTAGTTAAGTCTATTGGTTGTTTATCAAGATCAGATAAACTTTGCTCAATGCGGCTTGCTTCACTCATATTAGTTAATATTTTATGCAAACGGTGAATACCTTGTTGAGATCGTTCAATGTACTTTTGTTGCTGTTTGTCATTAGTGGTTAATGACGATAGATTTTCTAGTGATGAACGTACCACGGCAACCGGTGTGCGTAACTCATGGGACAAGCGCGATGCTAGTTGTTCCACATAATGATGATATTGCGCTAAACGTTGCACCATCTCTTGCATACTTCTTGATAGATCGCCGATTTCATCTTGCTCTGAACTAGCAACGAAGTGGCCGGTTAATCGACCGTTAGTGTCAAGCATGGATTCACTTTGATTACGTAAAGCAGTAATGCGTTTAACCACCTTAGAAATAAACCAAAACAGCACAATACCGGCAATGATTAATATCGCAAACAACACATTAAATAATCGTTGTAAGGTTTGATTGCGTAAACTTAACAAGCCGTGGTTAGTTTCTTCAGCTAATACCGCACCCACAACTTTTCCATCAACAAATATAGGCTGTGCAGCGCTCAATATACTGGCTTTATTATCTGCAGATGATCGCCATTGAGTGCTAGGTGTGCCTGATAATGCTTTGACTATCAATGCATCATTTAAACGGGTAGGGTTATTTTTCTTATCAATAAAATCAGGGTATGGTTGGTCTAAAAACAGCGTATATATGGGCGATATTAAGTGCTCTTGAATAAAGTTAACCAAGCTGGTGTAAGGCTCGCTTTGACCAGATTGATTGTTACTTAATGTCGTTGGCCATGTACCGTTAGCTTGGTGAATATCGCCGGTATTGGCAATCACTCGCTGAAATCTATCGACCACCCATAATCGAGAGGTGGTATGGCTCATCGCCGTTAAAATGTTTTTAATGGCGGGAGAGGGGACTAAAACACTACCTAAACGCTTAACATCTAATAAGTTTGAAGTGGCTATATGTTGGTTAATTTGATTACTGCTACTACTGGAGCGAGTATTGAGTTGAAAACCTAATTTGTTACCTAGTAATGTTAATGGCAAGCGCAACTCTATTTGGTAACCATCATTGGTTGTTTTCCAAATGCCTTGAATGGACTTTTCTCTATTGGCTTTATTGACATAGAGACTATGTTGAGGGTAACGATAAGCATTAAACCAGCCATCACCAGTAACGGAAATAATATAACGAAGTAATTCTCCCTGTGGTGAAGTGAGTGCGATGGTTAAGTGATCACCTTGGGCTAATGCCTGATTTTGAGTTGAGCGAATAAATGGATTGGCATTAGTCACCTTAAAAAACGCATATAAATATCCATTTTGTTTGCCTAACAGCTGTTCAAATTTTACAGGGTTATTTATATCTAATGATGGTGTGGTTGGATAGGTATTTTGAAAGCTAGCAATTTGTTGCCAATCATCCTGGCGCCCATCTAAAATGATAGGTTTATCTAGGTTATAAACATATAGGTCGTGTCCATTTTCAATATCGGTGTTGTCATCAATCTCGCTGTTAAAAAGCGCAGCTCTTTCATGCAATGCAACGGCAATACCGCTGGTGGTGCCGAGTAAAGTTTGCTGTTGCCCCGCTTGTAAAAATCGTTCCATTTCATTAACAAATTGATAAGCAAACCAAGGAAGTAATAAAAATAGACTGCTTAATATTAATAGCTTGCCACGTAACCCCAATTTAATAGACATTACTTTCCACTCTCGGTACTGATATCCCAGCGGTAACCCATGCCATAAATCGCTTTAATTTCATCAAAGTTAGGATCTATGTGTAAGAATTTTTTTCTGATCCTTTTAATGTGTGAAGTGATGGTATTGTCATCTACTAACATGTTTGCGTCGTTCATTAATTGTTGTCGACTTTTCACCATACTGGGTTTATTGGCTAATGCATGAATGATCCAAAACTCAGTGATGGTCACTTCTAATTGAGTATTCTTCCAACTGACTTGCATTTTGTCGTTATCAATCATTAATGCACCGCGGTTTAATACTGGTTGTGTGGTACTTGATTCGGATTGGCTTAAGTCGATGCGCCTAAACAGGGCACTGATCCTGACCATTAAATGCTCTAAACCAATCTCTTTACTGAGATAGTCATCGGCGCCTAGACGTAAACCTGAAATAGTATCAAAGTCATTGTCTCTGGCGGTTAAAAAAATAATAGGCAATGTTGCCGATAGTTGGCGTAATTGCTGGCATAGCAAAAATCCACCGTCGTATTCATGACCTAAACCTACATCAATAATGGCCAAGTCTGGTAGTTTTTGCTGTAAAGCTTGTAAGGCTTGTTCTCGGTCTTCAAAGCCATCCACCTGATAACCATGACGTATCATTAAATCTTGATAGTTTTCACGAATAGCTTGGTTGTCTTCAATGATAGCAATACGTTTCATGATTATTTTTACCCTATAAATTATTTAAAATGCTAAATAGACTTGCCACTTTTTGAACACAATTGATCAGTAGTTTGCCTTTTTTGCTCCCTAATCTTGCCATTTAGGTTTGTTTTAATAGAGACATCAAAACAACAACCTAAGTTGCATTTATTCATAAGGAGCAAAGCTATGACCACACAATCTCAGAAATTATCATCAAATATTAAAAAATCCTTGCTATGTATTACCGCCTTGTCAATGTTAACCGGCGGATTAGTGTTATTGGAAAACTACAGAACAGCCAGAGAAGCGCAGCAGTTTTCTGAACACTTAAAGCAATATTCTCAACCAGTCACAACAAAATCACAAACAGATCAAGCCGAGGTGTTCTTTCAAAAGCATCGAGATAACAGTCTATTAACTACGGATGCTAATGAGTTAGCTAAAATAGCTGAAAAAAATCTCATTAAAAAACCTGAAAATGACTTAAAGTCAGCTAGTATTAATAATGTGAATCAAGCTGTTTCAAAGACGAGGATCCAACAACAAGATCCAAGTCCAGAAAAAGCGAGTGAAATTGATCCAAATGAGATGAACATTTTATTTACGCTATCTTCTTCACAGATTCGCCCTGAGTATAAGTTACAATTATTGGACATCGCTGATTATATAAATGGCCAAGGCAAACAAGCTAAATGGCAAGTGGTAGGACATACCGATAAATCAGGACGTGCTAGTTATAACTTAGCGTTAGCCAAAAAAAGGGCTGATAACGTTGTTAACTTTCTGGTTGAGCATGGTGTTCAGCGAGATCAGCTAACCTTATTCACTTTAGGTGAGTATCAGGCGATGCACTTGGCAAACAGTACCTACAACGCGAGTTTGAGACGGGTGCAGGTGATGCCCTATGAGTCGAGTATTGAAAAGTTAGCTAAGATGATCAGAAAAGACAATCATCAAGCTGAAAAGCAGCAGTTAGCTAAACAATCTGACACTCAATTGGACAGTCAAAAAAATGTAATCGAAAAGGAGTTTCGACACATCAATGAAACATTACAAGAAGATAATAGCACGGTGCAGATAAATACTGACTTGACGCTAGACGATATTAATAAGTTAGAACAAGAGGTTCATATTAATAAATCACTTTCAGACCAATTTAGTAATAGTGCGTTGCTGGTGGATGATGAAAGTCACGTTTTTGAGTCAAACAATAGTAGCTTATCTAGTAAAGCATCCACTTTATCAATTAATGAATCTGAGTCATTGGCTTATGCCTCAGGTTATTCACTTTAAAGGGAGTTACATCATGTCATCACAACAAGATACAAGTTCAAACATGAACGAAACATTTAATATTGGCGAATTAATCAATGCGACTATTATTTCAAGCATTAGTTTATTTTGTTTAATTCACTTTGTTATTTAATGGCACAACTCACTTCATATCACTTAGTGGCGGTATTTAGCCGCCACTGATGCCAGTCTTTATTGTTGCCCCTCATACTTGTCTAAAATTAGTACAATGACTTTAATTAAGGTATTGTTATGTTTTTCTTAAATAAGATTTACATAAAATTATTTGCACCATGGGAGGGTAAATAATTTAAATTATCTGTTTATTTTTCCTTACAAAAAAGAGGTAATTACTGTTA
>NZ_QOCB01000081.1 GCF_003318165.1 Psychromonas sp. B3M02 | reverse complement strand
ACACTGAAGTGGTCGTTGCTAAAGCCAGTAAGCCGGTTAACCCTACAATTAAATGTTTCATCATTATAGTTTCCCGTGAGTTTGTGGCTAATACCAATTGTATTAAATAACTGATCTAAATTTTGCGCCGGAAAAATGGCTTAGTTAGAGGCGTAAGTTGATGTAAATGGTTGTTCCCTATACGAAACTTACAACGAAAAAATAAGTTGTTTTAACAAGTAAAATAGATCAGTTACTTACTATGATTGGTATAATAGCAAAAACTGACAATAAAAAAGGCGATGTTATCACTAACATCGCCTTTTTGGTTTTAGCTGCTTAAGTTGTTTAAGCTTTTATCTAATTCTTCGACAGGTCAAGTAACTCTCTTAATGCCACCTGACACATACTAAATTCAGGCAGGCTAACCGAGAGCAATGCATCGGTCATTTTCAACCAACGATCAGCTAAGCTTTGGTGTTGAGACTGCCAATTTGCATAGGCTGTTTCCACGTCTTTGTCTTTCATGGTTAACAATACCGCACGGGTAATGCGTTTTTGTTGCCACTCTAAATCATCACGCATCGCTTCACGAGCCAGAGATTGCCAATGACTATCAACAGGCAACAAGTTAAGTTGCCCTGCAATATCCATTAACTTCAACTTCTCTTCTGAATAAAAGTAAGCTTGCGCCGCTAACTTCACGTCCAGTTTCAGTTTAGTGGCAACATCAATGATGTTTAATAGAGCATAAGATTGCTCGGTATTACAAAGCTTCTCAGCTAATGCTTTAGGCACGCCTTCCTGCTCAGCATAGGCTAACTCAGCTTGGCGTTTTAACAGGCTTTTCTCACTTAATAAAGTGGGTAAGTTGCCTTTCACTTCATGTAACGCTTTTTTATAGGTATCAATTAAAGAAGCACAATCTAGCTGATCTCTATGCCCTCTTACAATCCAACGTGAAGCATGTCGTACCATACGTTTTAGCTTGTTAATTAACTCAGCCTGTACCGCACTTGCTATCTTATTATCTAAGGATTCAATTTCAGCTAATAACTCTGGTAAATCGAAGATATCACGAGCCGCTACCCAAGCTTTTGCTAACTCTAGGAAAGAACAGCCTGTGCTTGACATAATACGGTGAGCAAAGCTCGCACCCATAATATTAAACAGATCATTACTCACCTGGGTGGCAACAATTTCAGATAATAAAGGATGCTCGTGGATCTCCGCTTTATAAGCTTCAACCAATTCACCTGGGAACACTTTTTCAGCCTCTTTCGCTAAGTAACCATCTTCAGCAATACGTGCTTTAGCCAGTTCCTCTTTCATCTCATTTTTAGCGTAAGAGATCATCACCGAGATAACCGGACGCGTTACACCTAACCCAGCATTTTTACGCTCACTGATCTCTTCATCACTTGGGATGAACTCTAAGCTACGATTCAGTTTTCCCTTCTCTTCCTGACTATTGATTAATCCTCGTAATGCTTCAATGCTCTTGGCACCTTGTAAAAACGATAAACTAATACTCTGCGCTTGGCGGTAGTTATTGTGCAGTACTAAGTCTGACACTTGTTCAGTCATATTCTGTAACCAAACATTACGCTGTTTAACCGTGAGGTCACCTTTTGACACTAATTTATCTAATAGAATTTTAATATTAACTTCTAAATCCGAACAGTTTACACCCGCCGCATTATCGATAGCATCCGTGAAACATTGTCCGCCATTAACAGAAAACTCAATACGCGCACTTTGTGTCATGCCTAAGTTACCGCCTTCGCCAATCACTTTACAGCGTAACTCATTTCCATCTACACGTAAGATGTCATTGGCTTTATCACCAACATCTGCATGACTTTCTTTGCTACTTTTTACATAAGTCCCAATACCGCCATTCCACAGTAAATCCACTTCAGACTTAAGCAGTAATGAGATCAATTCGGTAGGTGTGACTTTGGCTTTTTTGATATCAAAAGCTTTTGCCATTTCAGGTGAAACTGCAATCGACTTCGCAGAACGTTCAAATATACCACCACCAGCAGAGAGCAATTTAGTATTGTAATCAGCCCAGCTGGTTCTTGGTGTATCAAATAAACGTTGGCGCTCTTCAAAACACGCATCTAGCTTTTGGGGATTAGGATCAATGAAAATATGCAAGTGGTTAAACGCAGCCACTAATTTAATCTTCTTAGAACACAACATACCGTTACCGAATACATCGCCGCCCATGTCGCCTATACCCACAACCGAAATGGGATGTTCTTGTACATCAACACCTAGCTCTCTGAAGTGACGCTGCACGCTGATCCAGGCACCTTTTGCTGTGATCCCCATCTTCTTATGGTCGTAACCATTACTGCCACCCGATGCAAAGGCATCGTTTAACCAGAAGTTACGGTCCATTGCTAACTCATTAGCAATGTCAGAGAAGGTCGCTGTCCCTTTGTCAGCAGCTACCACTAGATACGGATCATCATTATCGTAACGCACCACCTGTTGAGGCGGTAACAGGTTACCTGCCTCTAAATTATCTGTGATATCTAATAACGCACTAATGAACATTTTGTAACAGGCAATCCCTTCCTGCATAAAGGTATCTCTATCCATGCTAGGGTTTAAACGCTTAGCCACAAAGCCACCTTTTGCGCCTACCGGAACAATCACAGAGTTCTTCACTTGTTGTGCTTTTACTAAGCCTAACACCTCAGTTCGGTAATCTTCCCCGCGGTCAGACCAACGCAGGCCACCACGAGCAACATTACCACCACGAAGATGCACACCTTCAAAACGAGGAGAGTAAACAAACACCTCATAACTCAAACGTGGCAATGGAATTTCACCAATCCTGTTATGGTCAAATTTGAAACTAATGTATTCTTTGAATTGCCCATCTTGCTGTTGGAAGTAATTACTACGAATCGTCGCCATGATCAGCTCAACATATTTACGCAGCACTCTATCTTCATTCAGGTTGCTGACTTCATTAAGCGCTTCCAAAATATTATTTTCTAGTGTGGCTTGTTGTTCTAAGCTGAGCTGTTGCTCAGGGTTAAAGCGCGCATGGAATAGTTCGACGATCTGCTTTACAAAACCACTGTGATCTAACAAGATTTTAGCTATAGCATAATGGCTAAAACCAAAGCGGATCTGTTTCAAGTATTTGGCATAAGCACGCAACATCGCGATATCACGCCACGCAATGCCAGCCCCTAAAATAAGCTTATTAAATGGGTCATTATCAGTTTCGGCATACCAAATAGCTAAAAATGCATCGGAGAACAGATGACGGTAATTCTCTGGGTCAAAACCAGCGTCATCCCCATATAACAAGGTGAAGTCATATAACCAGAAAGTACTTTCACCTGCTGGGCAAACTTGGAACGGATATTCTTGAGCAACTTTTAACCCTAAGTTTTCTAAAATAGGAATTAAATCAGATAATAATAATGCGCCATCTTGATGGAATAGTTTAAGTTTTAAACCACTGTTATTGGCTTCAATAGAGCGGTAAAAACGTAACCCCATTGAACGTTCAGGTGAGTTAAATAAAGACTCAATGCGTGCAATGTCTGTCACTGCAACACGAGAACTAAAGCTATCTTGGTAACTCGTTGGGAAAGCAGAGCTATATTTACGCGCTAACTTGACTGCCGTTTCTTCACCGTAGTTTTCAATGAGTGACTCTTGTAACTCTTCACTCCACGCTTTGGTGATCTGCTGCATACGTAGCTGAATAGCATTCGTTTCTAAGTCACCTTGGTAAGGCTTATCTAGATGAATGACCAAACGTAAACGCGCTAAATTGGATTCACTTAAGTAAGTTTGAAAATCACTGTCAGCAATATCCAGCGTACGAGATAACAGCTCAACGAATTTTAATCTGACTTCCGTATTATATAGATCACGCGGCACATATAATAACGCCGTCACAAAACGCTTATTACCGTCGGTTCTTAAGAAAAGTTTAAGCTGCTTTCGCTCTTGCGCATGCAAGACTTCAATGACATTGTTAAGCAAGGTTTGCTCATCACATAACAGCAAATCTTCCACCGCGTAGGTTGATAAAATTTGTGTTAACTCTTTGTAGTAATGACTTCCTAAGCTCAAACCAGACTGGGCTAAAACATTACTGATTTTATGTTGAACAACTGGGATACCTAGTGGACTACCGCTGTAAACAGAAGAGGTATAAAGGCCAATTAAACGTATCCCTCCCACTAACTCCCCTTGTTTATTAAACTGCTTAATATACACAACATCAGGGTAAGCAATACGGTGTACCATCGCACGCTGTGAGACTTTGCTAAAGTGTAATAAAGAGCCATTTTTTAATTCACTTAAACAATCAAAGTGCTCTAAATCCGCCATGAAATCTTTATGTTTAAATAGGCCTAAGGCGCTACCTTCACTAATGCTAATAACATTATCTTTTACTTTAAATTCATCACAGGCTAAAAAGGTGAAGTGATCATCTAACATCCAACTTAAGTAAGTTTGCTGTTCTACAAAGTCATCTTTCTCTGTAATTAACTTACTCTCTTTTTTACTCTTTTGAATAGCACTTTTTACTTTGCTTTGAATGCTAGTGTAATCATCAACCACTAGCGACACATTCGCTAATGCTTGCTCTAAACTCGCTTGAATTTTAGTGCGTTCAGCCGATGAACTGGTTTGATCAATTTCAATGTATAACAATAACTCGGTATTTAAATCGTTAACCTTGATGTCATCGGTATTAAGTTTACGTAGTTTTCCTGCCACAGTACGCTCACTGCATACTTCACTGTAAAAGATACGGTGCAATTTGGTATTTAATTTATTGAGGGTGATCTTAATGGTATCAATAACAAAGGGAATATTTCGATTTAAGATACTAATAATAGTATGAGTAGACTGCCACTCATCTTGCTCTACATCTGGATTAAACACTTTAACTTTGGCAGCTTGCCCTTTCCAAACATGCACTTCACGCCACAAAGAAACCGTTAACCCCGCTAAATCATCTGGGCTAATAGTGGCTAAATCAACAATGCTCACATCACGATAAATGCCGGAAATAAAGTTTTCTAATAAAGGTTGTTCTCGCACCGGGAAATGTGCTTTTAGTTGGGTAAATACTTGCTCGAGAATATCTAACTTTTGACTGATTTGACTATTCATGTATACCTACTTAAGTATCGGAGAGTAACGACAAAGCACAAGGCTATGTAAAAAGAAATATATTAACAATACAATAAATTAAGAAGCGCTCGATAGCACACAAAAAAGCACTAAATAACGTAATTAATTCGATGAAATTGTGAAGCCACTTTTTAGTTATGAAGATACAGACAGGAAGTTGTTATTTTAAATTTCATTAGCGCTTATGAAAAAGCAAAAGTTGTAAGGATAGTTGGTTTTATAAAGGTGTGCTCTAAACGCTTTTTAAAGCAGTGTTTCATGATTTGGATTGTTAGTATGAAACATGAGAGCTACCTTTTTAGCTGTTTTGAAATAAAGATTCGACACCTTTATCAAAACGGGTAACTCTCAACTTTTCAAGTTGAAATGTCAGATCTAGTCTGAACTAATACAAATAAGAGTGATTAATATAACTTAAAAATATCTTACTTAATTAATCATATTAACTATTATTCCACTGCAAATTTGCCCACAGATTTCACATACAAAACCACATCGGTTTTTGCTTCAATAATATGTTTTGCTTGGCCTTCTGAACTAAAGAAACTACTTGGTGATAGAGAGGTCACTTTCGGATCTAAAGACCATTGATAATTTGCACTCCCTTTTACCACTACAGCTTTCATTTCAGTATCATTTTCTAAGCTACCTTTAAAGCCAGCCGGTAACTTAACAAAACTACCGTTAGTCGCTTTTGGGTTCCCCCAAAGGTAACTAATTTTAGCGCTACCTGCATCTAACCAGTTCGCATCATTAGCCGTTAACCAAAACATATTATTTTCAGACACATTAACTGGTCGCTCACCATTATCAAAAGCCTGGTCTTCTGGCTCTACTAAGTATGGCCCGCTATCAATCTCTAAATAAATAAGATTCTCTTCACCACTTGCCGCAGTGATATGGCTTTCACCAGCAGGTTGTATCCAAAATGAACCACTAGGCAACCACATTTTTGCTGCATTGGTTGATTTATAAAGACTCACAAGCATTTAAAATAAAAATGAGCAGTAACCGTGCAGCTAATGATGGAGACTTGGTGCGCCGCTGGTGCATTGTGCATTGATGGTGTTGGTGTTGCCAAGAAATCAGCTATCGATATTGCAGAAGCATTATTAAACGGGCAGCTCACAAGAGTGATGACCGACTACCATTTTCCTACTACAGAGTTATGGTTAGTTTTGCCTAGCAAACAGATGATCACACCAGCAGTGAGATTGGTACGAGACCAACTAAAACAAAAAGTCGGTGAGTTACGAAGCCAGTTGATCAATGCCAACCAACTTTCAGAAGAGGAGTGGCCGCTCTCTAGATCTCCCAATCAGCCTATATAAATGAGTTATGCGCTGTTAATTAAAACAGCACCTTCAAGCGAGACAATTATCGCTTCGAGGTTTAGCAATCAATTTATAATTGATTTAACAAAGCAAAGGTTGCTAAATCTCAATTCATCACCATTTTTCATAGCTTTACAACATTATTCAATGGTGGTTCTCTCTACTCGACAGTTAGCGATATCTAGCCGTAATAAGTATGTTTTTTATTTAGGAGGTGTAGAGATATTTTCTTAAAGGTGGATATATACAACTTTCGTAACATACCTACTAAAGGCATTTGCTATGTCTCCGTTACACACCAAACAGCAAACTCATTGCCACTAGGTTCAATAAAATGAAAACGACTGCCACCAGGAAATGAAAAAATGGGGGTAGATATTTTACCACCAAAAGATTCTACCCTTGATTGAGTTTGCGCCAAGTTACTCGTTTTCAATACGAGTAAGGCAGCCCCATTTGAAGCTAGCGATGTTAAATCAGACTTATAAAAGCCACCGTCTAACCCTTCATTTTCAAAAGCAGTGTAATCTGGACCGTAATCAATAAAGTGCCAACCAAATGCATCTTCGAAGAACTTTTTTGTGGCCGAGATATCTTTAGCGGGAAACTCAACATAATTTAACTTTATATTTGATGGCATAACCTACCCCCTTTATAGCGTACATCGAAACGATAGAACTCCCCATAAGCAGTCTAATGTTAATCATTAAACTCAGTATTTTGTATTTACTTGAGATTTAAATAGATTATAAAAAATGGGTGCCCGCTATTTTTATACTTTTACGACATTCATAACCAAGCAATCAGTTATTTTAACCAGCTAAGTCGATCGGTTAATTAGCCTGATTAGTATTGCACAAGACCTTTCAACAAATCAGTATCTAATGTCAATTTGTGAAGCAGTGTTGGCTTGCCTATTTTAAGGGTCGCTCTCATTCTTTCTCTAGAGTGCTCACAATTAACAGGCCAATTGTGCTCACTTTCATAAATATCTAAACTTGGCCATTGTGCGTAGGCAATAAACTTACCATTTTCTGCTTTATGTAACCTTGAGCCTAAACTGCCAAAATGTTGGTATATCAACTCCGTCGTTTCAATCCACGCAGTTCTAAATTCCTCTTCCATCCCTTCAATTACATCAAACTCTAAAATAACAGCTAACATAAATTTCCCCTTTCACTCTTTCCCTATAAAAAAATATCTAGAAACGATAGTAAAATAAACGAGCACTTGACTCATTCAACCTTTTTTAAAACAAAATATTACTGCTTTAAAAGCGCCCCATCACTTTTAAAGCAGTAATAAGTTAACTCCCTTTTAGAGTGTGGAGCTATGCATTTTTTGCTGAGCTTTATTATTTAACACACTATGTTTAAACATGTTGGCAACAATGATCATTGCTCTCTTTCGCGAAATAAATCGAGGTATTAATGATGTTAAATAATTAACGCAACCAGATACTACATAGACACGGTTTTTACCATATGCACTTAATGCAGTGTTAACCACTTTTTTTGCAGATAAAAACGTCATTCCTGATGTATCTGCATTTGCTCTTTTCATAAAATTAGATTCAGTTACACCAGGACATAAAGCCATCACTCGAATGTTTGTATCTAACAATTCACCAGTTAATGCTTCTGAAAAGCTTAATACGAAAGCTTTACAGGCACCATATACTGCTTGATAAGGTAAAGGTTGAAAAGAGCCTGTAGATGCAACATTAATGACGCCTCCACTATTTTGCTCTTTCAAATGAGGAATAAATAGGTGAGTAAGCTCGACAAGGGCATGCATATTGAGCATCATCATTTCATGGTAGTTTGAAAAAGTTTCGTCTGAGAACTCACAAAACTGACCAAAGCCAGCATTGTTTATTAGGAAGTCTACTGATAGTCCCATATCGCCAACGCCTGAAAATAGCAATTGAGCACCATTTGCTTCACTTAGATCGACGGAAATTGTTTTTACCCAAATATCCGAATTTTCAGACTGTAATGTGTTAGCTAACTCAATAAGATCGCTCGTTGTTCTTGCTGTAATGATTAAGTTTGCATTTTGGTTAGCAAGTTGATGAGCAAATTCTTTACCAATGCCTGAAGAGGCACCAGTGATTAATACCGTTTTGTTCTTAAAAGTTAAATCCTTCATGATAAATATCTCCGTTAATAAATTCAGAGACAAATATAAGCCTTGCCCTTAGAGACAAGGTCAAGAAAATTCTTTAATCAAATCAATTTTAAATTGATTTAGGTTTTCAATCTTAGACTGTAAGGACAATGCTTCTTTCTCTAATTCGATGACTTTATTGTCTATTTGAGCAGAAACAAGCGGTATAGGCAGTTTTTGATCGGCAATTTTTCTAGATACAATATCTTTGAGCTCTTTGAGGCTAAAACCTAGGGCTTGTGCTCTTCGAATCATACTGATCACCATTACGTCATGATCGCTGTAAACTCGATAACTACCGCTTCTTTTGGGAGAGGGGATTAATTCTATCGCTTCATAATGACGAATAGCTTTACGAGTCGTGCCAGTAAGTTCTGCAACTTGACCGATTAACAAAATATGAACTCCCAGATTAGTAAATAATGGCGCTGTAGATTTTCTAAACCTTAAAGAAATCACAACCATTATTTAAACTTAATTTTAATATAAAACAAAAAACGAGTGTCAAAGCAACGATGAAGTAGACGATTTATGCAGCCAGAATACCGGATAAGGAGCGATAATGACTGTTCCCCCCTCCCCTAAGAACCGTACGTGCGAGTTTACCCGCATACGGCTCAAGCCTTTATAAGTCAGTACATAAGTACAGCCCAGCGTTTAAATCGAGCCTCCGTTTGCATACATTGTTTTCTTCAACTCAGGATCCGACTCAGAGATAACTCTAAACTTAGTTCCATCACTTCTTAGAAGGTCATCATCTTCATCAACAGTAAATTCCTTGTTGCCTAGACCAGAAAGAGAGTCTTGATCAAATATAGCGCAAGGATCTCCTATTTTGTCATGATATACATCATTTAAAATAAATCCTATTCTACGGTTATCCCAAATCACATAATATTTATATCTTGTTCTCTAGTCATAAATACTCTTTATTTCAAATGGTTGACGGTAACACATGCAATTTTCGATGATAATTAGGGGGCAACAACACTAAGCTACTCAGTTCATTACTACCACCTTTTACCTTTTCAACAATATGGTGAATATGCCATCCCGTGGTTTTAGTAATTCGATAAAAAATTTATATATGTCCACTATTTTTCTCAACAAACAAAAAGCAGAGTCGTAAGTGAGCAATTAACTAATTGCTTTAACAATTAGACCTTGTAAAGGTGCAGGTAAAGTAATCCCGCCGTCTAATACAAACTGATGCGCATCATCAGACATTTTCTTCCAGGTTTTAAGGATAATACCCATCCACTTCTCTTCCGTATATTCAGGGTGTTTGTTAGCAAACTCAAACATGTAGTGCTCAACAAACACTAACCCTGCAACGTCTTCAAGTAGTTGTGTATCAGGGTTGCGTTTAATGGATTTTTTACCCACGGCCTGTTTAACTTGATCAATTTCTACCTGCTCATAACCAGCCTGTTGCATTAATTCAGCGACACGCTCAGCGTGAAAGCTATAAAGCTCGGTTCGCCATTGATGGTAGCCTTGTTTACCTAACGGATAGTCACTTCGTAATGATTTCCAACGCAGTATATGTTGTGCTCGAACAGCAATTTTAATGACATCTTTGGCCTCCGGCTTAAAACGCATTAACATTTCAGTCATTCGTTCTGAATACAACCGCTCTTTTGGCCATTCAATATTGCCATTCCAAACTTTATTAGGATCTTGATTATTCGCGTCATCAATCAAAGCAATTACTTGCTCAAACTGTTGTGTACTCATCACTCACTCCTGATGCCATAGGCAATATTTTACAATCCATATAAAAAAACCTCGAAGATATTAATATCGCTTAGCGGTTCAGCAGTCAATTTATAAATGGATTAGTTGGGAAAACATTGTTTAATCTTAATATTCTAATAAGGAGTTGAAGATAATGATCTGCAAATTTAGAAGAAGGCCAAATAGCTTAATAGCATGAGAGACTGCATAGAATCATTAACCATGTATTTTTTAAAATATATAACCTTGTATTATATATCCACTAGACATTAGATTATTAATCAAAATCGAGGCTTTATGAACATAATAACGAAAGCATGGCAACGCTACTGCAACTGGTTAGATGAAATGGGGTTAACACCAGAAAATAAACGTTGTTGTGTCCCATTGGATGAACGCGCACAAAAAGCCCTTCGCGCCGAGCAAAATATTGGCACAACAAAAGAGGGTAAAAAGTAGAGAAGCTTACCGGTTATTAACACTCATTAATAACCGCTAACACCGCTTTATTTTTTATTCAATAGCAACCCGCTTTCGCGTGAGTGCGATGCCTATAATGATGAATATCATTGCTGCTAGAGTTCGCCATTCTATAGCTTCGCCCAAAAGTAACGCGCCAGTAAAATACGCCACGATTGGGATCACGTAATTTATATAGGAAAGAAACGTAGGACCTGCTGAGCCAATAACGGCAAACAAAAGAATGGTCGCAAACGCAGTCGGGCCGACACCTAACCACAACATGGATAACGAGGCTGTTAAAGAATAACTTTGTTGCCACGGTAAATCCTGCCATAGCCACAATGGCACTATAACGAGACTCGAAATAATCATCACCCCAGCGGCTGTCACAACAGGGTTATAAGAAGGTAATCGCCTCACCAAAATAGCATTTATCGCATAACTAAAAGTGGCGAACAAAATCAACAGACCACTCAATAAACTACTGTGAGCGCCTACTAGCGACGGCCAAAGTACAATCACTACACCAGTTATACCTAACAAAAACCCAAAAACTTTAAAGCGATTAAGGCTCTCCCCTGACACAAAATAATGTGCCAAAATCATTGTTACCAACGGCATAAATGCCATCAATAATCCGGTAATGCCAGAGCTAATATCTTTTTGCCCCGTTGATATAAGAAAAAAAGGCAATAAGTTCCCCATAATACCGAACAGTAAAAAGATCCCCCAAGCCAAGGGCTCCACAGGCAAACGCCACCCTTTAATATACATAAACAGGGTGAGAATTATCGCCGCAATCAACACTCTCAGAGAGACTATCGCCACAGGGCTAAAGCTTTGCAGTGAGACGGCAGTAAACATAAATGATGTTCCCCACAACAGAATGAGTAACAACAAAAAAAGCCAGTCTTTAATAGTAGGAATGTAGTTGAGAGTCATGTGTTTAATCCAATGAGCATGATAACGAGAGCGTTTAACCAACCTCTCCGCATTTTGTTAAGGGTGTTAATACAGAATAACAGAATGCCCATGGTATTAAATCGTAAAATTTTGATTTGATTGTGTTTACCTAGTGGGTGTCTTGAAGTCTCCTTGCGCGTTAACTTATTAATACAGTCAGGCCACAGAAGAATAAAATTGATTGGTTAGATTAGCACAATCAATTTTTAATATTGAACTATTGATTAGTACTTTTCGTAACTCATTTATAAATCGTTAATTTATTCATATTTTAAGATCAGTACTAAAAGCTCCGTGCTTAAAACATTGACACATAAGGCATATCGCAATGAAAAAATTTACTAATCATATTCAACTTGGTTATTTAGGATTATTGCCATTTTTAGGCTGCGTAGCCTGGCCGATATTGTTTGGAAGTAATAGTGCGAACTTAGCGTTTTTTATCTTTTATAGTATTGCCATACTTGCTTTTATGGCCGGTAATTTGTGGCGAGCTGGTGAACAAAGTTATAGCGATGCAATAAAAGCAGTGGTACCTGTTATTCCGGTACCCTTTTTATCCTTTTTACCTGTTGAATGGGCGCTTGCTTGGTTAGGAGCAAGTTTTTGGTTGGTGCTTGTATTTGAAAAAGCCACAGCACAATGGAAAACCTATCACAAAGATTATCAACAGATGCGCTTGGTGCTGACTACGGTAGTGTTTGTGTGCCACATACTTACCATAGGAATGAGCCTTTATTCTAAATGACGATGAGCAGGTTAACCTTATTACTGGACAGCTAAATAATTACAAAAGTATATTTGCTGTCCAAATTCTTTGTTTGATGCAATGGGCATTGTGACGAAAGAGCTTAATGAATAAAGCATCATTTTATGAACGACTTGCTGCTCTTGGGGGTTACTTAGCCTCACGCTATAAGGTTGTTACATTGGCTAAAATAGTGCGGCTAACATCTGAAGGACGTTGACTAACAACGAGTAACGCCTCGTTAACCAGCGCAAAGTTTGTTTTTTTTGCGCTTTTACCTTTTGCAAAAACGATGACAGCCTTTATGCGTCTGCGTTTAACGACTTGTTAGGCATTTTTTCTAGAAAGTTTCACTGTCCGATCACTTCCTTTCTCAACAGAGAAAGCATTAATGGAGTCGTTATCAACATAAGCCAAACACTCTGTTTCAAAGTTGTCTAAGCCTATTAGTAATGATGATTTAGTCTGATCCAATGCTTCCGATTTATAGTGACCTGAAAAAGTAGCTCCTGTAATAATACCTCTTAACGAAAACTTCATTCGTGTATCGGACAGGCCTGCAACAGACTCCCACGTTATACTTATTTGATCACCACCTGTTGATATGTCTTTTTCTTGTCCTTCGATGCTCCATACCCCCTCAAATTCATCAGTATTACCTACATAGAACTTTTCGGTGTACTTTCTAAAGTGCGCTTGCTTTATAGATGCTTTTCGCTGTATATCTTTCCACTTTTTAGACTCTTCATTCTTTATCGTTGAGATCCTAGTCATAAGACTGTAAATATTCTTGTGCACATCTTCCATTTCTAGAGCTTCGTTAGCAATGCGTTCAGCCTCATCAATAAAACCTACTTCCAATAATGCGTAACCTTGATTTGCCATAGCTAGAGTTTCACCGAGTTCTGCAGCCTTATTGTAGAATTCTATTGACTTGTACTTGCAACCACTCTCTTTAGCCTGAACGCCAAGATTGTTCCAAGCGATAGATTTCTTTGAGCTAACGCTAGTTAGAAGAACATAATTACTTATTGATAATTCAAAAACCCCTGAATTACTTGCGTTATATGCTGAAGTAAAAACTTCATCCAGATTTTCTGGGTCATTTTCTACTGACTTGTCTCTACAATATGCCCCAAGAACTTTATTTCCTAGATCTTCTTCGATTTGCGCCAAAGTAGAAAATAAAGTGGCCTTGAGTGCCCTTTGCTCTACTTTCTTCAACTGTGAAAGAATTACTTTCTTAGCACTATCTAAATCTCCATTCGCACGGTGAGCTTGTGCTAAATTTTTTGACGCATTAACTTTTAGGTGTAAAGACTCAAATTTTGGTAACTCTGCACACCAAAGAGCAATATCTCGTAGATATTGTTTACTATCAAGTAAGCAACCAGATAGCCATGTTAGGGCTTCGTATCTAAGCTCTTCCGTTTGAGATTGTTCAATGTGCTTTTCCAAATTAGGAATGGCTTGTCGGTCGTTAGCTTTATGAAACAAAAGGTAGAAGTAAATACTTTTATCATTGTAGAGCTTGCTTTGGTCTTTGGCGTTTAACTCGTATTCTTTAAAAGCTTTGTTGGCTCTTTCAATGTCCCCTTCCTCCAAAGCGCTATCAACATCAGAAAACCAATTGGTTACACCATCTTTACTAACAGAAACTTCTACTTCCTGTTGCCTTTCATCATTTGCTTGAGAATCATCTTTCTCCTGAACTTGTTCATTCTTAATCGGAGAGTCTGCGTTCAAACCCAGCTTGGATTCCCCATTTGAGTAATGGAAACCTGTAAGCCTTTTGAGAAAATCAGATAACGCATCTTTAAAGACTACCATGAATACAATTAAAGCAATCCAAGCTATGTTTTCTGATAAAAAGTTGGTGATAACAGGTACCCAATTTGGTACTTCATTTACCGTTTCGTTCATTATTACTCTCAATTATATTGAAATGCCTAACGAGACTGTAGAATTTCTCATTTTCAGCCTGTTTACTTTAAATAAAAATGACAGTAGCTTACATTTACTTGAGATTAAATAGATTATTTTGTTTTTATTAACTAATTGATTAAATTGAGTCATAAATGGGATTAGAAGGCTAAATATGCGAGATTTATTGAGTTAAGGGCTGAGCCCTTCTCTTAATGTAAACTACCCCTTAACTTCTCTATATTATGAACGAGACAGTACATTTGCCATTGCGCATTCACTTTCTCTTGGCCGCGCAGCGTGAATTTATTCATCCCTTTATTCACAGTAATATTGCCGAACACAGGTTCAATGGCTCCTAATCGCTTGCTGTATTTGCGCCGTCCTATTGGACTATCTATCTTAACTTTCATTTTGTCGCCATAGCTTAGCTTTTTCCGTGATTCATTATTTTTAAATTGAACTTGCCTTCCCCTATCCTTCGGTGGTTTACGCATGCATTGCTGTTGTAAAGGGCATACCTTACAGTCTTTTAAATAACCACAGAATCGTGTGTATTGTTGCTTGTGACTCTTTACATTTATCCCACTTCGCCACATTTCATTACCTGCTGGGCAGTAACAGGTTTGTGTTGTTTCATCATAATGAAAGTCATCTGAGGTAAATAATCTTGATTTACCTTTACTGCGTTTTAAACGTCGTTTTTCTTGCTCTGTTTCATACGTTTCACTCACCTTAAATAGTGGATTACGCTTTCTAAATTGATTGTCCGTGATATAACTATAGTGATGCGATAAAAGCAGTAGCGCCTGTTATTCCGGTATCATTTTTGCCTGTTGAATGGGCGCTTGCTTGGTTAGGAGCAAACTTTTGGTTGGTACTTATATTTGAAAAAGCCACAGCACAATGGAAAACCTATCACAAAGACTATCAACAGATGCGTTTTGTACTGACTACGATGGTATTTGTGTACCACATACCTATCATAGGAATGAGCCTTTACTTTGCATAAGAGTGAGCAGCTGACACTTAATAAGTTAGCCCATCATTGATTTTTTAAATCTGTAATACTGTTATGAACAAGTAATAGTGAGGAGATTAGGAAAGCTCGAGGTTTTATGAAAAAATAAAAAAATATGGCATCGCTATTGTGATTGGTTAGATAGCATGGGATTGCCCCCAGAAAATAAACGTTGCTGCGTCCCGCTTGATGAAAGCGCACAGAAAAACAAGGTTGAGTCTATCCAGGGCTGAGATAAAAAACAGCCAACCTATGGCTGCTTTCTTCAAATCAGTATTAAGTTAACTGCTGAGCTAAAAACCTGAATACATTTTATCTTCATCCTCAGTAATGCGAGTATTATCAGAGACTGTATTAGTCGTATCAACATTATTTTTAACTACCCAATGCGTAGGTTTGATATCATCAGTTGTACTAACACTGTTCGCATTCCCCCCGGATCCTAGGGCTAGTGTAATGGTCACAGATACTTTGCTATCATCATAATAGTCATCATCGAAAGTAACACTGTTATTATGAATGTCATTATAAGCGCCCCAACCAGATGATTTTTCATTTATCTCAAAGGCGTTTTCGAAGTACTCATTATCATTTTGATCGCCAGTATTGTAGGCTGCTTCAGCATAATTACCCTTGAAATCAATAAAGCTTAAACCGCCGTTAATAATATCATTCATCCCCTCAGCATCGAACGTATTACCAATCACGTAAGCATAAGATGACCCCTCTTTAATATCGATATGTTCGGCAGTCACATTTGGGCCGATGATATTATTCAAAATTTGCGCATAATCAACAGCTGGATCGTATTCTGAAGAGCTACTTCCTCCAGGCCATTTAGTATAATCAGAGCCAATATAAACACCTTCGCCATATTTCACGTTATACAAACCTGTATCATGAATATAAGAGTCCTTAACAATATTATATTTACTACCATCTCTAAGATGAATGGCTGATTGACCAATGTCATATACTTCCACGTTATCTATTGTCACATAATCAGCTTGGTCAACCGAAATGCCTGTTCTCGCGTTGCTTACTTTAATACTTTCAACATAGATATAACCGATACCACCAGCGTCTTCACCATCAATGGCTAAAGTCGTACTATTGTTATAATCATCACCATCCAGAATAGGCATATTAGAGACGTTTTCAGCTACAATCCATATAGGTTTATTTTGAGAACCACCAACTTTAAGCTTAAAGTTACCGACATAAGTACCCGATGCAATGACGATTTTATCACCTGCCGATGCCTCTGAAAGCGCATTTTCAAGTTCACTTGCCGTGTTAACCTCTACCGTGTTCCAAGACACATCATCAAAATCTAGCGTCATCTCATCACCCGTTAACGCATAATTTTCAGCATAGCCTGTGGAGGGGTCAACTCCTTCACTCGTGCTTTCACTTTCCCCGTATATCTCTACTTCTTTAATATTTGTCCACTCATCACCGGCGCTATTTTCAAAGGTTTTAACTCGTATTTGTTGCGCGTCGATATCATCGATATCATATACTTCAATACTGGAAGTCGTACCGCTACTTAAACTGTCATAGACCTTAGTCCAACCACCACTAGTCCCCGGACGCGCATAGACCTCAAATGTATGAGTTTGACTGCCACCTTTACCCCATGAAATACCGACCTCTGATACGCTTTGTGTTGAACCAAGGTCAAGTTTTAGGTTAACCGGGGATCCTGATGCAGCCCAACGTGAGCTCCAAGCCAAGCTGCCGTCAATAGCGTTGTCGGCTGGGTAGCTTTCATGGCTATTACCAAAATCTGTTGCACTGTCTATAGATAAACTCGCTGCAGTGGCAAATGCACTCGATAGTGAAAGTGAAATAAGACTAAGTTTAGTTAAGATTTTCATCAAGATTCCCTCGGTTATTAACGATTTTCTTGCTCTATCCATGAGCGAAGTTCTCAGCGGTTATAGCAACAAACATATCAGGCGATAGCCCCTCAAAATGTCCCGAAAAAGTACATGAAAATCTTAGCCTTGTTACTTAAATACTACAAAACTGTGACAACAGCACAGCAACTTTTAAGCATAAAAAAAGCATGAAAATTAATCACTTCTTTTATATCAGAAAGGAAGGTTTGATTGATTTATAGTCGATGAACTAGTTTTTTATGGGGTTTTGTAATTTACAAAGAAATGAAAAACAATGATTTTAAAGTCAAATTAAAAGATTAAAAAACAAATGAATAATTAAAAAGCAATAAAGTTAAAGCCGTGATCTACCTATCATTTATTAATACAATTTAATAAAGCAAAGATGCATATATCAGATAACAATAATTGAAATTGGTGAGATTAAGGCATCACTCGATACCTCCTAAATGCACAAATAAGTACTTTTAAAACAGGAGTAGAACTAAAAAATTATTCAAAGTTGGTGGAACCCAGATCTATTGGGGTAATTTGCTGTGCAAAATCAATCGTAATAACTTTACTTTAGCCAGATGATACAAAAAAGCTCACCGAAGTGAGCTTTTTAAATGCTTCATAGATAGCATTCTGGATAGTAGAAATTGTTTAATTCAAGGCGCTTTGCCGCGACGTTTAGTGTTGCTTAAACGGGTGGCAACGCAACGATGAAGTAGACGATTTATGCAACTATGCAACAAGACTGCAGGTACAAAAAAGCTCACCAAAGTGAGCTTTTTAAATGCTTTATAGATAGCATTCTGGATAGTAGAAATTGTTTAATTCAAGGCGCTTTGCCGCGACGTTTAGTGTTTCTTAAACGAGTGGCAACAGCAACAATGAAGTAGACGATTTATGTAACTATGCAACAAAACATCAGATACAAAAAAGCTCACCGAAGTGAGCTTTTTAGATGCTTCATAGATAGCATTCTGGATAGTAGAAATTGTTTAATTCAAGGCGCTTTGCCACGACGTTTAGTGTTTCTTAAACGAGTGGCAACAGCAACGATGAAGTAGACGATTTATGCAGCCAGAATTTACATCATGCCACCCATACCCCCCATATCAGGCATAGGCGCTGCCGCTGGTGCATCTACCGGTAAGTCTGTGATCATACATTCAGTTGTGATCATTAGGCCTGCCACTGACGCTGCAAACTGAAGTGCGCTACGTGTTACTTTAGTTGGGTCAAGAATACCCATTTCTAACATATCGCCGTATTCACCTGTGGTTGCGTTATAACCGTAGTTTGCTGTGCCTTGTTGTACGTTGTTTGCTACAACTGACGCTTCTTCACCACAGTTTGAAACGATTTGACGTAATGGAGACTCCATTGCACGTAATGCTACGCGAACGCCTACGTTTTGGTCATCGTTGTCGCCTTTTAAGTCTTTTAATAGACCAGCGACGCGTACTAGTGCAACACCACCACCAGCAACAACGCCTTCTTCAACGGCTGCACGTGTTGCGTGTAATGCATCGTCTACACGATCTTTCTTCTCTTTCATTTCAACTTCAGTTGATGCGCCTACTTTAATTACCGCTACACCGCCTGCTAGTTTAGCTGAACGCTCTTGTAGTTTTTCTTTATCGTAGTCAGAAGAAGAAGCTTCGATTTGTTGTTTGATTTGACCAACACGCGCTAGGATTGCTTCTTGCTCACCCGCACCATCGATAATGGTTGTTTCATCTTTATTGATAACAACGCGTTTTGCTTGACCTAAATCTTCAAGTGTTACTTTTTCTAGGTCTAAGCCAATCTCTTCAGAGATAACCGTACCGGCTGTTAAGATTGCAATATCTTGTAGCATTGCTTTACGACGGTCACCAAAACCAGGCGCTTTAACTGCTGCTACTTTCACGATACCACGCATGTTATTAACGACTAATGTTGCTAGCGCTTCGCCTTCAACATCTTCAGCAATAATCATTAATGGTTTTGATGCTTTTGCTACTGCTTCTAATGTTGGTAGTAGTTCACGGATGTTTCCGATCTTCTTATCAACAATTAGGATGAATGGGCTATCAAGCTCAACCGTACCGGCTTCTTGATTAGTCATGAAGTAAGGAGATAGGTAACCACGGTCAAACTGCATACCTTCTACAACGTCTAATTCGTTTTCTAGACCTTGACCTTCTTCAACAGTAATAACACCTTCGTTGCCTACTTTTTGCATAGCAGTCGCGATGATTTCACCGATTTCAACATCAGAATTTGCAGAGATAGTCCCTACTTGTGTGATCGCTTTTGAATCAGAACAAGGCGTTGATAGTTTTTTAAGCTCTTCAACGGCTGCTTTAACTGTTTTATCAATACCACGTTTCAGGTCCATTGGGTTCATACCCGCAGCTACCGCTTTCAAGCCTTCAGTGATGATTGATTGTGCTAATACCGTTGCTGTAGTTGTACCGTCACCCGCTGCATCATTAGTTTGAGACGCTACTTCTTTAACCATTTGCGCGCCCATGTTTTCAAACTTATCAGCCAGTTCGATCTCTTTTGCTACTGTCACACCATCTTTAGTGATGTGTGGTGCACCGAAACTTTTATCGATAACAACGTTACGGCCTTTAGGACCTAGCGTTACACGTACAGCATTTGCTAATACGTTAACACCTTCAAGCATTTTAATTCGTGCATCATTACCAAATTGAACTTCTTTAGCAGACATTATATTTTCCTTTTACTGTGTTCTTTAAAATAAAATAATAACGATTATTCAACGATCGCTAGAATGTCATTCTCACTTAAGATAAGCACTTCTTCGCCTTCAATCTTTTCTGTTTTTAGACCGTAACCTTCACTGAAGATAACAGTATCACCTACTTTTACATCTAATGGTCTTACTTCACCATTTTCTAGAATACGGCCATTACCTACTGCAATAACTTCTCCGCGTGTTGATTTTTCAGCTGCGCTTCCAGTTAAAACAATACCGCCCGCAGATTTAGTTTCTTGCTCTGTACGTTTTAGAATAACGCGATCGTGTAGAGGACGAATAGACATTGTGACTTCCTTTAATAGTAATAGTTAACAGAATTGGTTGATTAAGTGATGGGGTCAAAAAGATACGATTCAAGAGACCTAATGAAAAAAAATGAAAATATTTTAACGTGGGCATAAAAAAAGCTTATTTATGATCAAGCGATTAGCTGGTCGTCAATAAGCTTCTATGGATAAACTAAGAAAAACTAGGCAGTCAGATTTTTAGGGTGAGATAACTCTGATACCATTTTATTAATTTCGCTGGCTGCAATGAGCACTTTCTGCTCTGCTTTTAGGCATTGATAAGCAACGACTTTGCCTTCTATCACCCGAAAGCGGCCTAAACCTGCAATAAAAATACGCGCATTAAAGAAGCCTTTTGCAAACTTAGCAATTTGACGTGGCTGGTATTTTTTAAAAACTCTTAACGTGCTAGGACGATTAACTTTCATCGTGCCCCCTTTTTTATTGTTATTCTACTGTTCTAGTATTTAGTAATAAATATGATGCGTTATAGTACGTAATCTATGTGACAACTTTATTACTCACCAAATAGTTTAAAAATAATAAATATTAATCAAGTTTCTTATCTTCTCTGCGTTCAAATTCACCTTCTATAATGGTGTCATCAGAAGCAGATTGTCGAGTAAAACCTTGGCTTGAAAAGCCTCCCATTGCTCCCTGTGATACGAAGTTAACATTGGCTAAAATTAGCTTCGCTATATTACCTCGAATTGTAGGTTGAAGTAGTAATAAACCTGTTATGTCTGTCACAAACCCTGGCGTTACTAATAAGATCCCTGTAACAATTAACATCATTCCTTCGATTAACTGCTGACCAGGCATTTCACCCTCAGCCATACGCTGCTGTACTTTTTGTATTAATTGTAACCCTTGGCTGCGCACTAAAGCGGAACCAATTAATGCCGTTAGAATGACTAATGAGATAGTTGGCCAAGCCCCGATGAAGCCGCCTACTTTCACTAATACAAATATTTCTAATAAAGATACGCCAGTGAAAATTAAAAATAACCGAGCAAACATAGGAACCTCAATAAATATAATGAATACACTTTAGTTATGGGGATTATTTTATTAATTTCAAGTTATTAGAGCTTCAGTACGTAGATAAGTTCAGATTAGATCTATTTCTCAACAACTTAAGTATTAAATTAATGAGATGATGAATCACATTTCCAACGTTTTAATAACAATAAAACTGGCAATAGAATAAGCGCCATCCAAAGAAAGAGGCTGCTATCTTGCGGTGCATAGATCCAACCGGATACAAAGGTTAATACAGCCATAACCAAGCCTAATGCCACGCCGGAATACAGCGTTTGATAACCAACCATTAAATGCTCGTCTTGCATTGCAATAAAGCGCATAGCCGCTAGATGCGCTAATGCAAAAGTGAACGCGTGACAGGTTTGAGCTAACAGTAACCATATGAACTCAGTCGTTTGATATAGCGTGCCCCAACGAATCAGGCCAGCGGCGAGCGCTAATAAACACATCTGTTTTACAGACCATTTATTAAATAAGCGATCATTGAGTCGCATCAGTATCACTTCGGCAAATACACTTATTCCCCACAATATGGCGATATTAAATTCCGATATCCCCATTGATGTCCAATACAAAGCACTAAAAGAATAATAAGCAGCATGGCTACCTTGTATTAGCCCCATCACTAAAATAAAGTAAATGACATTAGGCTTTTTCAATAAAGCCATTAAGTTATTGGTGCTACCAGGGTTTGGTCTACTTTGTTCTTGTAATTGAGGGTTCAATTTAATTAAACTTAAACTGAAGTTTAAAAAGACGGCGACGATAAGTAACCATAAAATGCTGTCATGCCCAAATTCACCAATCGTCCAGCCTACAAAAGTAGAGCCAAGAATAAAGCTTACCGAGCCCCATAAACGCGCTTTGCCATAATTCATTTGTATTTGTTTGACTAAACGCGTGCCAATGATGTCACCTAGCGGGATCATTGGTGCCAATAAGAAGTTGAGCAATAAAGTGGCAGCCGCTAATGCGTACCAAGACTGAAAAAAGATTAAAAGCAACAAACACGCAAAAGTAGAAAAGGTTAAAAAGCAGACCATCTTCACAGGTGCTTGTGCTGTTTTTAAGCGCGGCAATAAACCAATATTACTCACGAAGCGTAATACTAACCCTAATGAAAATAATGTCCCAATTTGCTCAGGGCTGATCCCTTTTTCAGCTAACCATACTCCCCAAAAAGGTAAGAAAATTCCCCAAATGAAGAAGAAGCAAACAAAATAGCTCGTTATCCAAGACTTCGCAGGTAGGTTCAACGCATTATTTCCTTATAAAAAAATATACAGATTAGTTTATATTTATTAAAGGTTTATAAATAGTCTATTTTTGGGTTAAAGGTAAATAGTGATACAAATAAAGAAAAGTTGGCAATTGGTAGCCTGCTTAATAGCTTCTATCTAGAAGCTTAAATCATTGCCACTCAGGATTTCTGGTTTGTACCAAAGTGCTTATTTGGTGGTTATATTCACTATCTTTTACCCATTCAACCTGAATGTCGATATGCAGATGGCGTAGGGTTAGTTGAGAATTTGCGACCTCACTCTCCAAAAAGTTTAATTGTTTAATTTTTAAAAAGTTAGGATCCGTTAAATTAACCCAATAACCACTAGAAAAGCAGTTACTCACTTGTTTATCTACCTTGCGTCCAAATTGTATGCTTTTATTTTTAACGGAATAACGAAACCCCATAAAGTGTTGTACATCAGGTGATTCAGCATGATCAAAGTTATAAGCATAAACAACACATTGCTGATCTACTGTATTGGTAACAGCAAACACTTTATCGCTATCATCTCCGACTAAAAAGGCTTGTCCACCGTAACCTGCTCGACGCAAATCGTTTTCCATGATCCCAATTAAAGCCTGTAGGTCAGTGCGTAAACGCGAATGAATTAGCGATTCATTGGTATTACCAAGGTTACTCACATACAAACCGATGATCATAGCTAACAATAAAGATCCTAAAAAAAGACAAACTAAAATCTCGACTAGGCTAAAGCCTCTTTGATATCTATTGGTTACTAACATTTTTTATGCCCAAGTGCGGCTTTACCTGGCGAGCATACCCGTAAACGCATTGCACTTTGAATAACAGATAACGCACCTTGATGTTGGTTTGTTAAGGTGACCGAACCGGTTTTAACAGTAAAGCGTAATGCTCCGTAGGAAGCTTGATCATCTACAAATTTCATATTCGCTTGACTGATCATGACTTGCTCACCATCCACTAGATGTTGCACATTATCAACACCATCCAATTGGCATGAGTTCACTGTAAAGCAATCACAACCAGACTCTTCACTCATGCCAACATACCAATTAGCTAATTGTTGGCAAAAGTGAACGTAAACCTTTTTGTTGCGCTTAATCGCCTCTGTTTTTGCTAACTGTAGCGTGTAATAAACTTGGTTCGTTGCATGTGACAATGCTTGATTAGCGACTAAAGTTTGATAGGAAGCAGCAGAGATAGCCAATACAATTGATATCAGTGCTAATCCAATCATCAACTCTACTAAGGTAAATCCTTCACCTTTCTGCATAACCCCTCCTTGTTGTCAGCCACCTACCTTTTTTAAGGTGAGCTAACTAGCATAGGTCACAAATTCACTTATGACCTTCTATCTAAAGGGGTAGGTTTTATTAATAAAAGAAACATTGTGTCGTCATAAAAATGCAATAAACCCAGATTATTGTGTTTAACGTGAAATAAACATTGGAAAGTAAATGTAAGGAGATAGCATGCAACAAGCTCAAATGAACGATACAGAGATGACCCTAGATAGTTTATTAGCCACTCCAGTTAAGCGTAAACCTAAACCGCGTAAATGGCGTGAAATTGAAAATGCAAAAGCTCAACTTTTATTAGCAAAAGAGCTAAGAGAGATAGACCCTTCCTTTAGTTTTTCACAATCTGAATTAATGTAATTAATACCAACTGCATTAAATAAGTGCTCTAAATTTCGCACAGGAAAAATGACTTAACTCAAGGCGTAATTTAAGCATTTCGACGATTAACTTCGTTAATCGTCTATCGGAGAATGAACGAAAAGATGTTAATTCATTAATAATTGCTCTATTTGCGAAAGTTACAACGAAGTAATAAGTTATTTTAACAAGTAAAATAGAGCAGTTATACCAATTGTATTAAATAACTGATCTAAATTTTGCGCCGGAAAAATGGCTTAGTTTGAGGCGTAAGTTGATGTAAATGGTTGTTCCCTATACGAAACTTACAACGAAAAAATAAGTTGTTTTAACAAGTAAAATAGATCAGTTACTTACTATGATTGGTATAAGT
>NZ_QOCB01000150.1 GCF_003318165.1 Psychromonas sp. B3M02 | reverse complement strand
TGATGCTCACCCACTTTAGTAGACACCTCCTCTATACACTGAGGAGGTTGAAATGCCCAAATATACACAACCAAGAAAGACCTGGTTTTATCCAGTAAGCTTTAAAATTAAAGCGGTCAAACTAAGCTTAAGAGACGATGTAATGTCTAAGGATGTTGCTTCAGCACTTGATATTCATCCATTAATGTTAAGTCGGTGGCGAAAAGAGTATCGAGAAGGAAAGTTCTTAAAGGTACAGCGCTACAGTGTCGATAGTGAAAATATGAAAAAAGTCCCTACTAAAAAAGAATTAACTGCAATTCAGAAGCTTCAGAAAGAAAATGAGCGTTTGAAATTGGAGAATGATTTGCTAAAAAAGTGGCAACGGTATCTGGCGGAAGTACATCAGAACGATTTGGATTCATCCAAAGGTTCGGAGAAGTCTTAGGCGTCAAATACCTTTGTGAATGGCTTGAGGTCTCTCGTAGTGGCTACTATGCCTGGTTAAAAAGGTCTATTTCGGTGAGGGCCTTATCAGATGCAGTTTTGTTGCAAAGTATTAAGAAAGTGTTTAACGATAATCACCAAACTTATGGAAGCCCCCGAGTCTTTCATGCCTTAAAAAGGGCTGGCATAAGAACAAGTGGAAAGCGGGTTGCACGATTAATGCGTGAGAATGGGCTAAGGGCACGGGCAATAAAAACTTATAGCAAGCCCGCTAAGATAAAGTTCTTTTATAAAGAAATACAAAATGAACGTAAGAATATTGAGAAGCCAACAGATATCAATCAACAATGGTCAGGTGATATTACGTATCTTAAAGTTGGAACTAAGTGGCACTATCTTGCAGTCGTTATTGACTTGTTTTCACGTAGAGTTATCGGATGGGCTTTTGGGAAGAACAAATCTACAGAGCTTACTCTTAAAGCATTACGTTTGGCGATTAAAAAGCGTCAACCTGTCAATCGTGTATTGTTTCATACAGACCGAGGTGCGGAATATAGAGCACATAATGTTCAGGAATATTTAAAAAGACACAACATTAATGCGAGTATGAATCGACCAGGGTGTTGCACGGACAATGCAGAAGTAGAGTCATTTTTTCACTCGCTTAAAGCCGATTTAATTCGAGGAAATCGTTTTGAAACAATGAGTAAGTTGCATTCTAAGCTTAAAGGCTATTTAAACTATTTTTATAATCGACAGCGCTTGCATTCGAGCTTAGGATATAAAACACCTGTAGAATATGAATTAGCAAAGATATAACAAGTGGAAGGTGTCCACTTTTGCGGGTGAAGATCAACTAAAACAGTGGGTTAGGTTTCGCTTCGCTACACATTTTAACCCACTATTTTAGTCCGCTTAACGCGGCGTTGAGACCGTAGAATAACTCTTTTATAAGAAAAATAGTCGACATTATGGGTTTCAAATGCATTACCTAGGGTGAGAAA
>NZ_QOCB01000064.1 GCF_003318165.1 Psychromonas sp. B3M02 | reverse complement strand
TTTAATACAATTGGTATGAGATAGAAATTACAGATTAACTATTTATCCATTGGATGGGTAAAAGGAAAAAAGAGATGAAACTTCATTACTTACCCCTGTTGTTATTAACAACAGTTGGGCTTCATGTGTCTGCATTATCTTTACAAAATGCAGAGCAAATAGCATTACAGGACGATCCTGGACAAAAAATATATCAAGCAAAGCAAGCCTCATTAATTGCACAAGGCAAAAGTAGTGCAACGCTTGCAGACCCTATGATTAAGTTTGGTTTGGCGAATATGCCGACAGATAACTTTTCACTAGACAGTGACCCGATGACCCAGATGACGTTTGGGGTATCACAACAATTTAGTCGTGGTAATACGCTAGAGATCACTAAAGAAGGCTTTACTTTACAGTCAGAAGTCGCTGTTTATCAAGGTTTGAATCGCCGTCTATTAGTTAAAAAAGCAGTGCGAGATCTTTGGTTTGATATCTTGTTTATTGAAAAGTCAGTACAACTCGTCACTGAAAATAGGCGGCTTTTTAATAGTTTTTATCAGGATTTAGCCTCACAATTTACTTTAGGGCTTATTGAAAATGAAGATTTGATAAGTGCTGAAATCGAGCTGGGGTTACTCGATGAAAAATTAGACAAATTAAATCAGCAGTCCCTTACTTATCGTCATTTATTAAGTGAATGGATTGGTGAGCTAGCTTATCAAACATTTCAGACATCTCTCCCGACTTGGTCCGATACATTAGATTATATTAATCGTGATCCATCGCTTAATCCTCAACATTACGAGGTGCTTAGAGCGCACCCAAAAGTAAAAGCATTAGCACAAAGTATCTTGGTTGCTAGTAGTCATATAAAGCTTGTGCAACAAGATTATAAACCAAGTTTTAAAGTTGAATTAGGTTATGGGAGACGATTATCTGAAGATGATAACGGTGATCTTCGATCTGATCTTGTCAGTGGATTTGTCACCATGGATATCCCTTTATTTACTGAGCAGCGCCAAGATCAAAAAGTCATATCTGCACAACAAAATAAGGGGCAAAAACAAGCTGAGCACCGTTTATTAGTGAGGCAGCTTAATGCTCAACTTAATGCTGAAATTGTTCGTTATCAGCAACTTATTTCTCGTCAGCATCGTTATCGAGATAGTTTATTGAAGCAAGCAAACGAGCATGCTGAGGTATTAGAGCAAAGTTATCAATCAAATACTCGTCCATTTCAGGATGTTATCCAAGCTTATATTCATAAGTTGAATCTCTCAATCGAGTACCAAAAGCTCTATTTTGATGGCTGGAAAAGTCTTTCTAAAATCCGTTACTTTCAGGCCCTTTAAGGAAAAAATTATGCGTTATTTATTAACTTTATTGGTCGGTTTATTGACCGGATTCTTGCTGAATCAAAGTGGCATTTTTCAGCTTTCAACCACACATCAAACAACAATGGCAGGGACAGAAATGTCGACTCTCAAGGTGAAATATTGGGTTGCTCCAATGGATGCTAATTATCGCCGAGATAAGCCTGGTAAATCCCCAATGGGAATGGATTTGATTCCTGTTTATGAAGAAGATAAAGCAGATACAGAAAAAGGCACGGTGAAAATATCTCCTGCTGTTGAAAACAATCTAGGATTACGCACTGCTGCAGTAGATGAGTCTGAATTTAAGGTCAAAATTGATAGCTTCGGTCAGATACAGGAAAATGAAGATGCTGTTTGGCAAATCAATAGCAGGGTATCAGGTTGGGTTGAAAAGCTGTATGTAAAATCGGTGGGGGGAGAGGTTAAAGCGGGTGAAAAATTGTATGAGCTTTATTCTCCAGAATTAGTGAAAGCCCAAACCTCTCTGTTTAATGCTATCAAGCTAAACCGAAGCGCTTTAGTAGAATCATCTAAAGCAAGGCTCAATGCGCTTGGCGTAAGCCAACATCAAATAAGGCAGATTATAAAAAGTAAAAAGGTTTCTCAGAGCGTAACGGTTTATGCGCCAGAGGATGGCACAATTTCTGAACTTAACGTCAATGAAGGGGCATATATTTCACCTTCAGTATTAGTGGTTAAAGCGGTTAACTTAGATTCTGTTTGGGTAGAGATAGAAGTGTTTTCTGAACAAGCTTCACTGGTTAAATTAGGTGACCTTGCTGCAATGACTTTAGATTATTTTCCAGGTCAAGAATGGGTGGGGAAAGTTGATTTCATTTATCCTGAAATGAGTGAACAAAACCGAGCTCTTCGTGTTCGTTTACAGTTTGAAAATCCAACTAATCAGTTAAAGCCTAATATGTTTTCTTCAGTGGTATTAACGCCAACTATTTCAGGTAAGCGCCTGCAAGTACCTCGTGAAGCTGTGATTTATGGCGGTAATATGAACCGTGTGGTGTTAGCCATGGGCGAAGGTAAATTTCGCTCTGTTCTGGTGAAAACTGGGCTAGAAAATAAAGACCTTGTTGAAGTGCTATCTGGCCTTGAAATAGGGCAAAAAGTCGTCACTTCCGCTCAGTTTTTATTAGATAGTGAATCAAGTATCAGTGCTGATTTTGAACGTATGTTAGAGGAACAAAATAAAAAAGAAGAACAAGAATACGATCCAAACAAAGAGGATGAAGATTTAGATTGGCTTGATTTCAGTGCTTTAGGTATTCATAACGTAAAGCCTTTTATGATTAATATTCAAGGGGAGGTTTTATGATCCCTAATATTATTAGTTGGTCAGTAAAAAACCGAATGCTTGTTTTGTTGATCACCGTTGTGACTGTGCTCTATGGGGTGTATTCCTTACAAAAAACACCGATCGATGCAATACCCGATCTCTCTGATGTACAGGTTATTATTAAAACCACTTATCCTGGTCAAGTACCTCAAGTAGTAGAAGATCAAGTCACTTATCCATTAACCACTGCTATGTTGAGTGTGCCGGGTGCAGTGACCGTTCGTGGTTATTCGTTCTTTGGGGCTTCTTATACTTATATCATCTTTGATGATGAGACTGATATATATTGGGCTCGTTCTCGTGTTTTAGAGTACCTTTCACAAGTGGCTCCGGACCTGCCGGAACAAGCTAGATCCGCCTTAGGACCCGATGCTACTGGCGTGGGTTGGATTTTTAGTTATGCCTTGGTGGATAAAAGTGGAAAGCATGATTTAAGCGAGTTGCGTAGCTTGCAAGATTGGTTTTTAAAATATGAATTACAAACTGTCGAAGGTGTTTCTGAGGTGGCGACTGTAGGCGGTATGGTCAAACAGTATCAGGTGCGTGTTGATCCCAATAAATTACGGGCTTATAACATCTCTTTAAATACTGTTAGTGGCGCGATTAAAGCAGCAAATCAAGAGTCTGGCGCAAGTGTACTTGAAATGGCGGAAGCTGAGTATATGGTACGCACCACTGGTTATATCATTTCAATCGACGATTTACGGTTAATTCCATTACAAGTGAATGATAAAGGAACGCCACTTTTATTGGGGGATGTAGCAGAGATCCGTTTAGGGCCACAAATGCGTAGAGGCATCACAGAGCTTAACGGTGAGGGCGAAGTGGTCAGTGGTATTATTGTGATGCGTTATGGTGAGAATGCACAAGGGGTCATTTCAGCAGTCAAAGAAAAGCTTAATACATTGCAAAAAAGCTTGCCTGAAGGTGTTGAAATCATCCCTACTTATGATCGCTCAGAGTTGATCAACGCAGCGGTAGATAATCTATACGATAAGTTACTGGAAGAATTTATCGTAGTGGTGTTAGTGTGTGCCGCATTTTTATTTCATTTTCGATCATCTTTAGTGGTTTTACTCAGCTTACCTGTGGGGATCTTTGTTGCCTTCATTATTATGTCGTGGCAAGGGATTAACGCAAATATCATGTCACTCGGAGGAATTGCGATTGCTATTGGAGCCATGGTTGATGGGGCGATAGTAATGATTGAAAACGTGCATAAACACATGGAGAAAACAGAGCTGACCGATGATAACCGTTGGCAGGTGATTGTGAAGGCATCAAGTGAAGTTGGGCCTGCCTTGTTTTTTTCATTACTTATTATTACCTTTAGTTTTTTGCCCGTATTTGCTCTGGAAGGGCAGTCAGGCAAGATGTTTTCACCATTAGCCTTCACTAAAACATATGCAATGGCAGCATCAGCTGGTTTAGCAATTACCTTAATACCTGTTTTAATGGGCTACTTCATTCGCGGTAAAGTATTACCGGAGCATAAAAACCCATTAAACCGATTAGTGATTGCCCTCTATAAACCCTTTTTAACCTTTAGTTTACGTTTTCCTAAGCAACTCATCATAATGGCATTACTCCTGCTCGTGGTTGGATTTTATCCGATCAACAAAATTGGTAGTGAGTTTATTCCTCCACTTGATGAAGGGGATTTAATGTATATGCCGACTACCTATCCAGGTATTTCAATAGGTAAAGCAAGGCAGTTATTACAACAAACCAACAAGCTGATTAAAACTGTACCTGAAGTGAAAACTGTATGGGGAAAGGTTGGTCGTGCTGAAACGGCAACCGATCCCGCTCCTTTAACCATGATTGAAACGGTTATTCAATTCAAGCCTAAAGCGGAATGGCGAACAGGCATGACCAAGGTGTTATTAAAACAAGAGTTGGATAACTTAATTCAATTTCCAGGATTAACCAATGCATGGGTGATGCCGATTAAAACACGTATTGATATGTTAGCAACCGGCATTAAAACGCCCATAGGGATAAAAATTGCGGGGGGCGATCTGGTTGAAATTGAAAGCATTGGCAAGCAAATTGAGCAGATATTAACCTCAGTGGAAGGAACTGCTTCTGTTTATGCTGAGCGAGTCAGTGGTGGACGATACATTAACGTGGACATTGACCGTCAAAAAGCCGCTCGTTATGGGCTGAGTGTGGCACAAATTCAACAATTATCTGCCGTCGCAATTGGGGGGCAAGATATCACTGAAACCATTGAAGGTTTAGAACGTTATCCTGTCAATTTACGGTACCCTAACCACTACCGGGATTCCGTATCGGCACTTAAAGCATTACCTATCATTACGCCATCTAAAATAGCGATTAGTTTAAATGACATCGCAGCGGTCACTATCGAAACAGGTGCTCCAATGATAAAAACAGAAAATGCACGTTTAAATGGTTGGATATTTGTTGATATTGAAGGCCGTGATTTAGGTTCCTATGTAAAAGAAGCAAGGGAAGTTGTTAATCAGAAAATCAATTTACCCGCGGGTTATTCACTGATTTGGTCTGGGCAGTATGAGTATATGGAAAAAGCCAACGCGCGTTTGGCGAAAGTGATCCCTATTACAATAGCCATCATTATTGTTTTACTTTACTTAGCCTTTAGACGTGTCGGTGAAGTCCTGCTGATTCTCTCGACCTTACCTTTTGCCCTGATGGGAGGAGTTTGGTTGATGTTCCTACTAGGGTTTAATTTCTCGATTTCCGTCGGCGTTGGCTTTATAGCATTAGCAGGCGTATCGATTGAAATTGGCGTCATTATGCTTATCTATTTAAATCAATCATTAGCCGACAAAAAATCAAAGCGTCTCAATCAATTTAATAGGCAAGACTTAAGAGATGCTGTCATTGAAGGTGCAGGTTTACGCGTTAGGCCTGTCATGATGACAGTGGCGACCGTAGTGATTGGTTTGGTACCTATTATGTATGGCGATGGAACTGGCTCAGAAGTGATGCAACGCATTGCTGCACCTATGATTGGGGGAATGGTCAGCGCCATCATTTTAACCCTATTGATATTGCCTGCAGTCTATTTCCAGTGGAAAAAGTTCTCAATGCGTCAACAGTTGAACAACCAAAAGTAAGCATTATTTAATCAGCTATATGATGTTTTATCAGCACATTAAATAGCTGAATATTTTTGTTACATATAAAGAAAAAGGAAAAATCATGAATATTAAAAAAACAACGTTAGCCACTTTGATATCTGGCGTTTTATTGTTAGCTCTTCCAATTAGTTCAACATTTGCAAGTGAACAACACTGTGAGATTAAAGAGACTGAGCTAGGGCAGTTAATGAAACATATGAAGAGTGAACTAAGGGGGTATGTAAAGGGCTTCAAGAGTGAAGACCAAGAAAAGATGCAAGCACATCTCAATGAATTATTAACACTAGCTGAAAAGGCACATCAATTTATACCTGTGACTATCTCCAATTTGAAGGAGATGGATCATAGCAATATGAACATGGCTGAGATGGAAGGCATGGATCATAGCAATATGAACATGGCTGAGATGGAAGGCATGGATCATAGCAATATGAACATGGCTGAAATGAAAGGCATGGACCATAGCAATATGAGCATGGCTGAGATGGAAGGCATGGATCATAGCAATATGAATATGACTGAGATGGAAAACATGGACCATAGCAATATGAACATGACTGAAATGGAAGGCATGGATCATAGCAAAATGAGCATGGCTGAAATGGAAAACATGGATCATGATATGTCGGCAATGAACAACATGAAAGGGATGGATACACAGCAGCACCAACGACATTTAAAATACATACAAGGAATGAACGAATTACAACGTTTATTTAAGGCCCTAAATGAAACACAAGAGAGAGACGAAGTAAAAGTTATTTTAGGGAAAATAAAAGAGCATAGTAAAAAGAGTCATCAGCAATTTCGTCAAGATTGCTCATGAATTGATTAACATAATGCAAACATTTTTAACGTGTTATTCCATCCTTTAAAGAGCCAAGACCCGTAATGCTATGTTAATCAAGAATTGCGGGTTTCTTATCATTGATCTATTTAACTCTGATTTAATGCTTTTGTATTTTTTGTGATTGCATCTTATTAAAAAAATGTGTGTACTGACGTCATACTATTTTTGATAAATTTGATATTTACTTATTAGCACATTAATGAGGCAGGAAGGGATATGTTAAAAGGTTTAGAAAGTACAAAGTATGATTCACTACCACCTGTTGATCAGTGGACGCCGCCTTTTTGTGGCGATATGGATTTGGTTATTAAATCAAACGGCGATTGGATCCATGAAGGCGGTAAAATAAATCGTCCTGCGATGGTGAAAATGTTCAGTCGTATTCTTTGGTTAGAGAAGGGTGAACACTTTCTCGTGACGCCGGTTGAGAAAGTACGTATACAAGTTGAAGATGCGCCGTTTATGATCACGCATTGGCAATGGATTGAAACGGATCGAGGAAATGCAATTGAGTTTAGAACACATACTGATGATGTCATGACGCTTGGCGCAGATTGCGATATTTGGATTGCGCCCTTTGAAGGTAATGAACGCCCATATGTTTCTATGCGCTATGGAATGAAAGCGATTATTGCTCGTCAAGTTTATTATGATTTAGCAAACCAATTAGAAATATTAGAGACGGTGGATGGAACTGGCTATGGCTTAACGAGTGCGGGTAAGCCTTATCTGTTAATGCTTGAAGACTCATCTTCCCGCTAATAATTACTCTGGATTTTTTAATCGCTGATAGCTTTATCTGTGGGTGTTATTTATATCAGTTTGATAGTGAATTTTTATAAATAAATTCTTTTAACACCTCTTTTGACATAAAAAATCTTATATGAGACTTATTTTCATTAAAAAATAATCAAAAGACTAACTTTTAATTGATAAAAGCGCTATGTTTATCTTATCTGTTAACTAATAAATTATGAGTGCATGATAAGTCTTTTACATAAAATGAAACCATCGCGTATTTCTACCAAGTTATCCTTCTATATTTCGGTGTTTATCATCGTCGCTTTTATGCCGCTTCAAATTTATAATTTCTTAATACTTAAGTCTGAAATTACAAATCAAATTAATAAAGAACAATATACACAAGCTCAATTTATTGCAGAAGATATTCAAAAAAAAATAAAAATACGTACAAAATTCTTGGCAGCTCTAGCGGATAAAATACCTGTACAAAAGATGCAATCAGAAGACTTTATTAAAGAATTGTTGAAAACTAATATTTCATTTACTGACTTTTTTCCGCAAGGATTTGCTGTTATAAGAGCAAGCGGAGATGGTGCTATCGCTGAATATCCAGTTATTCCTGGCAGGAAAAATGTAGTCTTTGCTGAATCTGAATGGATGATAAAAGCTAAGGATAGCGAAGGCGTTATTATAAGTTTACCTTTTCGTTCTCGAGTTATTGATGAAATATTAGTTGTTATTGCAATTGCTTTAAGAGATGAAAGTGGTGAGGTCTTAGGTGTTTTAGAAGCGCCAATTTTTTTTAATCGGCCTGAATTTATAGAATATATATTTGATAAAGACTTTAGTAAACAAAGCGATATCTTTGTCGTTTCAAGAAAAGAGCGAAGGTTTATAGCTGCGAGCGATCCAAATTTTATATTTAAAACAACGCCAATAAAAGGGCAGGATCTATTTTTTGATCAGGTAATGGATGGCTTTAATGGATACAGCTCTACTGCAACTTCAGCGAATGACCAAATGTTAGCTGCAGCTGCTGATGTTAAATCCTCGGATTGGTTTGTTATCATAAGAACTCCTGTTGATAAGGTTTATCAAGTTATTAATGACAGTTTACGAGCTACAATTATTAATGGGCTCATTGTAGGTGTTACTGTGTTTTTGGTTATTATGTTTTTTTTAACCTTCTTCTTTACCCCATTAAGAAAGGCCGCTGCGTCGGTTAGGGAGATGGTATTACAAAATAAATCATTAAGTCATATTGAAGGTTACAAAGAAGATGAAATTGGTGACTTGATTGTTGGTTTTAATGCCGCTATTGATATGGTTAATGACAGAAATGAAGCGCTAGAAAAATCCAATTCAGCTTTAGAATCTTTATCGCAAATAGATAGCTTAACTGAGGTTTATAATAGAAGATGGTTAGATAAAACACTCAACCATTTGTGGATGGTGAAAGTACGCAGCCAACAACCGTTAACGTTACTAATGATAGATATAGACCATTTTAAAAACTTCAATGATACTTATGGACATATCGCTGGGGATGATTGTTTAAAAGTCGTTGCTCAAACCATTCAAAAAACAGTTAATAGACCGACTGATTCTTTATTTCGATATGGAGGTGAAGAGTTTGTTATATTGTTAGAAAGTACCCTCAAAGAGGGGGCGTTAGTTGCAGAAAAGGTAAGGCTTGCTGTTAGTAACTTAAACATTCCGCATATTGAATCATCTTACAAGCATGTCACTATTAGTACTGGAGTCGCATCAGCCATTCCGCAATTAATTATTAAACCCGTTGAGTTAATTAAACATGCCGACCTTGCTTTATATCAAAGTAAGGAACATGGTAGGAATCGTAGCGAGTGCCACAATGACAGAGAAATAGTGAGTATCATTAAACAAAGCTCATGAAGACTCAGCTAGGCAATTAAATTGGCATTGTGCCTTTTAGTTATTCCTCACCAGTTTCTTATCAATCAAGATACGGCTTTATAAAACATGTAAGTTATTGGTTAAGGTTTGCTAAGTTAATAAAGCGATGGCTCTTTTGTAGTTGCGAAATACATATTTTATAAAAGTCTTGATCCAGTTTAGCTGTCACATCAAAATTGAAATCTACTAACTCACTTTCATTGTTCACTTTGCCTAGATACAACCAATGGGAAATAATATGAATACAGCTTATATCGCTTTGTTCATTGTATTCTTTAATGCCAATGGTTCCTTGATAAGGCCAACCTTTAATTTTTATCGGAGCTAATGCTTGCTGCATTCTTATCTGGTAAGCGATGGTTGTTTCTTTACCACAACAAATCCCTTTACATTTTTTCAGCTGGTAAGAAAAACAAGGTCCTTTACCTTTTTCTAAGCCCAATTGAATGCCACAGAGTTGATTTTCATCTTTAAGTTTACGTAGAGTCTCAGTGGCTGTCCGTCGGTTTTTGAAAAGCCCATAGGTATTCTTTAATGATGATTTTTTGGACTGAGTGTTTAACGTATTGATATCAATAACGCTTGGTTGAGCAACTGTTTTATCAAGACTATTGTCCCAATAGATGGTAAACAATGATTTTTGTTTGCGAAGTTGCCGATTGAATAAAGGCGCTCGCGACTTAACCAATTCAGACTCTAACACTAATGCGCTAAATTCACCTGCTGTGATTATCCATTCAATATCATGGACTTGTTGTGCCATGCGCATTTCACGATCATGACTATGGTCACTGGAAAAGTGCGACATAACTCGCGCTCTAATTTGCACACTTTTACCTACGTATAATAAGTTACCTGTTTCACCGTAAAATAAATACACACCTGGTTCATTAGGCATAGTCGAGAATATGTCAGGATTGATATGGGGTGGTACGCTAGAAAGCTTTTGTTGAGAAGCCATCGCTTGTAGTACTTTCTGCTGGTTAAAATCACTTTTCATACGCGCGACTATTTCTGGAAGGATAGCGGCATCGTCCATGGCTCTGTGTCGACTTTCACAAGTTAAACCAAAGCGTTTAATAATGCTGTCAAGGTTATGCCTTTTAAACGTTGGGTACATCTCACGTGAGAGTTTTACGGTACATACCACTGGGTATTTAAATTCTATGTTGTTTTGTTTAAAGGCATTACGTAAAAAGCTCACATCAAAGCGTGCGTTATGTGCAACCAGCACATGATCAGCAAGTTTTTCTATGATGACTGGGATTATTTTATCAATGGTAGGGACGTCTATAACCATATCAGGTGTTATTCCTGTTAACTGCTGAATCATTGTAGGAATAAATGTATTTGGACAAACAAGTGATTGCCATTTATCAATGATTTTCCCATTAAGAGTTTGAACGATAGCAATTTCAGTGATTTGATCTCGTGTGGGTTTTGTACCTGTTGTTTCAATATCAACATAAGCCAGTCGGCTAAAATCAACCATAGTTTTTTGTTATCCATTTATTCATATAGTAAGGATCCAGTGTTAAGGCTAATCCATGATACCGGCTAGCACTTACTAGGAAGTTATAATCTCCTTTTTTAAGGAGTACGAATAATTAAGTTTCTGCGATCATTACAAGTTTGTAGATTGTTGTTTATTTAATCAAATAAGGCTAATGCTAACTCATTATTTAGTCGATATTAATGTTTGATTGTGTTGCATCTATCTAGAAAAGTGACTGTACTGTTTTTACAATATTATCTACTGAATACAAACACAGGGAATGACCATTATGTTAAAAGGTTTAGACAGTACCAAATTTGACTCATTACCTCCTGTTGATCAGTGGACTCCTCCTTTCTGTGGCGATATGGATTTAGTTATTAAATCAAATGGTGATTGGGTACATGAAGGGGAAGATCAATCGTCCTGCGATGGTTAAAATGTTTAGCCGTATTTTATGGTTAGAGGAAGGAGAAAACTTTTTAGTGACCCCCGTTGAGAAAGTAAGAATACAAGTTGAAGATGCGCCACACAAAGTTAATTGATAAGCATATAGTAAAATATGAAGGTAACACGGTTGGTTTTTTTAATTAGATTTGGGCTATTCAAAAAGCCACGAGTTTTGTTCTGATTCGAGTATCGGCTTAAAGTCGTTAGCTATAGATAGTCGCTATCAAGTCAAAGGTCTTGGTGCTCAATTTATGAAAGTATTACCTAAATATTTAAGTGAGAATTATGCTGATAATGCGTTCATTTATCTAACCGTTAATTGTAAAAATCATGGAACAATTAATTGCTATAAAAAAGCTGGTTTTGAAGATACAGCTAAATTGTATTTAGGTGGTTTGGTTGGCCCTCAACATATCATGCGTAGAAAATAGCTTAGTTGACTAGTGCATGAAGGGCGATGATTCAGATGATGAACTTTATCTTTTTCAACCCCTCTTCTAAGATCAAATATGCTATTTAAGTTAATAGTAGGGCAGTTTCTGCCCTACTAATCTAGTCGTTTATAGTGATCCTAAACCAACGAGTGTCTGGTCATTGCAGCTGGTTGTTCTATGCCGATTAACTTAAGTATAGTCGGAGCCATATCACCTAACACACCATCTTCGATCTTCTTCAGATCTTTATCCACTAGAATCACAGGTACTGGATTCGTTGTATGCGCCGTATGTGGGCTACCATCTGGGTTCATCATGGTTTCACAGTTACCATGGTCGGCGATGATTAGTGTGGTGTAATCATTTGCTAGCGCAGCGGTGACAACATCTTTAACACATTCATCTACTGCTTCGCAGGCTTTAATTGCTGCATCCATCATACCTGTATGACCGACCATATCACCGTTGGCAAAGTTAAGGCAAACAAAGTCAGCTTCACCTTTGTTTAACTCTGGAACAAGGGCGTCACGCAGTTCGTAGGCACTCATCTCAGGTTTTAAGTCGTAGGTTGCCACTTTAGGTGAGTTTTTAAGGATACGTGATTCGCCTTCAAAAGGTTCCTCTCGACCACCAGAAAAGAAAAATGTCACATGTGGGTATTTTTCTGTTTCTGCAATTCGTATCTGTTTCTTACCGTGTTTTTCTAATACTTCACCCAAGGTTTCACTGATGTTATCTTTGTCGTAAATTACTTTTACATTTTCAAAGTCATCACTGTAGTTAGTGATCGTTACGTAGTACAAATCAAGTTTAGTGGTATTTTGCTCAGGGAAGTCTTGCTGACTTAACATTTGAGTTAATTCACGGCCTCGGTCGGTACGGAAGTTAAAGAAGATAACCACATCATCTTTTTTAATGGTGGCTTTAGGTTGTGCTTGATCGTCAGTTAAGATAATTGGTTTAACAAACTCATCGGTAACACCCTCTGCATAACTTTGTTCAATTGCAGTAATTGGATCCGTTGCTTTTACACCAACACCATTAACCAGTGCATCATAAGCTAGTTGAACTCGTTCCCAGCGATTGTCTCGATCCATTGCGTAGTAACGACCAGTGATCGAAGCTATTTGCGTATTGGTACCTTTAATGTAATTTTGTAAATCTTGAATCGATCCTTTACCTGATTTAGGGTCTACATCGCGGCCGTCAGAAAATGCATGAACGTAAGAATGTTCAACACCAGCTTGTTGAGCGGCATCGATAAAGCCTTTTAAGTGGCTTGAATGTGAATGTACACCACCGTCACTTAATAAACCTAAAAAGTGCACGTCTTTATTATTGTCTTTCGCGTATTGTAGTGCATCAACCAGTACTGGCTCTTGAGCAAGCGTGTTATTCGCTACGGCCATGTTAATTTTTGCTAAGTCTTGATAAACGATGCGACCTGCACCTAAGTTCATGTGTCCAACTTCACTGTTCCCCATTTGTCCTACAGGTAAACCAACATGTTCACCGTCAGTACGTAGTGAAGCATTAGGGTAATCTTTGTATAAAGAGTCTAAAAATGGAATGTTCGCATTGTCTGGTGCTGATACTTTAGGGTCTGGAGAAGTGCCCCAGCCATCTAAAATCATTAGGATTGTTTTCTTATTCATAATTCGCCCAATTTAATGTTTAGTTCTTATGTTTTGTTTTCTATTTTTCTTATGCCATTAACAATAAGTCTAATAGGGTAATAACACCATTTAATGATAATAGTTATTATTAAGATGTGTTTAATTTAAGCTTAATTGATAGGTTTGTCTATGACATTTCTTGTTTTTGCTATGGTTATTTCCAATCAAACTGATAGGTGCAAAAGGCTATGTCAATATTAAAGGACCTTATTGAGCTGTAATGGGGGGAGCCCTGACAGGAAATAAAAAAGCACGAAAGCAAGTTCGTGCTTGGCGTTATCATGATTCATTATTAATGAGATGATCAGTAAAAATTAGTTAGGTAGTTGTGAGTAGATACCTCTGATCATGGTTCTAGGTTTTGTTGGACAGTCTGTATAAGCCGCACGACCGTGGCAGATTCTGCTGTTATCCATCACCAGCAAGGTCTCGCTTTGTAATTGAAATTTAGCGGTATAAGGTGAACCTTCTTCGGCCATAGCAATGAGGCGATTAATGGTTCTCTCTAAGCCAGGGACTTTATTAAATCCTTCTTGCCACTGGCAGGTAATGTTTATTGCAAATCGGGCAATCAACCTCTTTGTTTCTGGATGGTAGCCTAGGATAGGGCCAGTATGACTCTCATTGATGCCTTCATAGGTCGATGCTCTTTTTAGTGCGTTTGGATCAAATAAAGGTTGGATAAGGGATAAGTCATTTTTTGCTAAATCATTAATGGCTCCCATGAGGTTGAACACAATACTCTCACCTCCGATTTTTGCAGGTTGTTTACAGTATAAGAGCGATGTTTGGATAGACCCTAAAGGTTCGATCGTGCCATCTACATGTAATCCCTGTGCGTTATTGCTTTCAAAACCTTCATGATTGATTTTACCTTTTCTATTGGGTAAATCACCAATCACCGCCAGATTGTCTGTTGTCAGTTTGTAGTCGAAGTATGTTTTGTTGTAATACGTTGTCGCAGCATTACCTAAGTTTAATGCAGTAGCAACTGGGGATATTTTATCTTTACCGTTAATGGAGCTGGTATCTATTAATACGAACCCTTGTCGATAAAATGTGGCCTTTATGTCGGTTAACTCATTTAAGGTATATTTGTTTAAATTTAGTGCGTTAAAAGTAATCATCTTTCTTCCTTTCATTTTATTATTTAAGGTAAGAAGGGCTACGCGGAAAGTTATCAATCCGCTATATGCCGATCAGAAATTGCAAACTAAGTTGCAGCGTTAACGTACTGTTTTTATGGAAGATAGACAAAAAGGTTAGAAGATTTAAATAATGGCTAACAGATGCTTGTATACTGAGAATTAGTTTTAATTTTTCGGGAAGTGAATATAGATTTAAAGAATTGAATGGATTGATGGCGTTGTTGAATTTAATAATAGGGATGACTGTTGGAAGCTAATAACTTTAGGAGAACGTTTACAGTAAGGTGCGTTGAATAATCGGTTAAAGCAGATTAAACCAATTATTCAATAGCACCTTATGCCATTTTTGAACAGTATTAACTCATATGTTGCTTTTGACGCTGCAGCAATTTACTGGGTTTATTGGTGTCTTTGATTTGTGCTTGATAAAGGTTAAGTGTATTGAAAATACTTTTTAATCCTGATGCTTGGTAATCTTTTTCAAGCTGCGGTAAGACCACTGCATGTTGATCTGGGAAGAGCGCGACTACTGATTGAGATATCAATTCATACAAACGTTTTAAATTGATTTTGTGTGTCTGTCCGGTTTCATCAAATATCCAGTTAGAGATCGCCATAAAATTATCGAAGGGTTTATCGGCTAACAAAAGGTCTAGTGTATGTTTGAATCGACCAGAGTTACCTATCATGTCCCAGTAACGTGCAAAACGATTAACTAACTGCATAGTGGCAAAATCGACTCTGTCTGTACTTAAAATGTTAAACGGTGGTAATGGATTAAAACGTAGGTCAAACTCTTCAGTATGTCTGATGATTGGACTACCTTTCAGGCGTTTTAAGATGCCCATTTGAATTTCATGTGGTTTACACGCATACAGTTGATCAAAGCTATCTTTGAATGTTTCAAAAGTTTCGCCTGGCAATCCAAAAATTAAATCAGCATGAATATGTGCCGTGGTATTTTCTTTTAACCAGATTAAGTTTTCTTTTGATTTTGGGTTATTTTGCTTACGACTAATATTGGTTTGCACTTGTTGATCAAAGGTCTGTATCCCGATCTCAAATTGCAGGGTATTTTCAGGGAATAATGCGAGCATCTCTTTGAGTTTTCTTGGTAGATGGTCTGGTACTACTTCAAAGTGTAGGTAAAGATCATCGGTCATTCTATCTAAAAAAAACTGCATAATTTGCAATGAGGTTCTGATATCTAAGTTAAAGGTTCTGTCAATAAACTTAAAGTTCCGCGCCCCACGTTGATACAAGGTTTCCATCTGCTGTAAAAAAACGGTTAGCTCGTAAGGGTTGGATTTAGTATCTAACGAAGATAAACAAAATTCACATTTAAAGGGGCAACCACGTGAAGCTTCTACGTACAATAATCGATTCTTTAAATCTTCATCACTGTAATACTGGTAGGGCATTGCTAAGTCTTTTAAGTCGACAGGTTTAGACTTCATTATTTTAGTGGTGGGTGCATTATCACTTAAAATATCTCTACAAAGATCATAGAAACTGATATCAGCTTCACCCGTTAAGACATAATCAGCCGTTTGCACGATTGGTTGTGATTCAGATTCATAGCTAACTTCTGGACCGCCCAATACAATTTTTACCTGTGGTGCAATAACTTTTAATAGGCTTACAACATTTGTCGTTTCAATAATATTCCATATATAAACGCCAAAACCTACTATGGTCGGATTTGCTGCCAGTATCTGCTCTACAATATCTAACGGGCGAGTATGTATAACAAACTCTTTCACTTCACAATTCGGTTGCAGGTCCTTTAAATTAGCATATAAGTAACGTAGCCCTAAACTAGAGTGAATATATTTAGAGTTCAGCGTTGAAAGTACGATGCTAGAGGAAGATAAACCCTCAATAACAGGTGCAATGACTTCTGTGTTTGCCGTACGCATAATCGTGAGTTCATTATCGAATTGTTGAGTAGCCATGAAAATTCTTTTTATGTCGGGGGAAGATATGCGCGACATAATACAGTAATCGCTTCAAAGATTCAGCGCTTGATTGAAGGTAAGTCTCCGCAATAACCCTCTTATACTTGTTGTTTTAACTAGTTTGAATAATATGACTGTATCAAGGTGCTGATTTAGGGTTAAATAGTCGCTAGTGTTATACCAATTGTATTAAATAACTGATCTAAATTTTGCGCCGGAAAAATGGCTTAGTTTGAGGCGTAAGTTGATGTAAATGGTTGTTCCCTATACGAAACTTACAACGAAAAAATAAGTTGTTTTAACAAGTAAAATAGATCAGTTACTTACTATGATTGGTATTATACCTTAATAATCAATGATGTTGTCTTACTTGGAGTGTTGAAATGCCCTATGAATTAGGTAGTCGTTTAGTGATTGGTGTTGCTTCTAGTGCTATGTTCGACCTAACAGAGTCGGATACTGTGTTTCGCACTAAAGGTGAAGAAGAGTATCGTAAATATCAAACAAAACATGTGGATGTGCCATTACCTAAAGGCCCTTCATTTTCATTTGTTAAGCGTTTATTATCGCTCAATAATCTAACGGACGATCCTAAGTCTGATCCATTGGTTGAAGTGGTGTTGTTGTCACGTAACGATCCCGATACGGGCTTGCGAGTGATGAAGTCTATTAAACACCATAATTTACCGATTTCACGCGCCATTTTTATGCAAGGTAAATCGCCCTATGATTACATCCCAGCATTAAGTATTTCATTGTTTTTATCGGGTAACTCCTTCGATGTTAAAGAAGCGATTCGCTTAGGTTACCCAGCAGGGCATGTGATGAAATCTGCGATTATTGATGAAGATGATGATGATTTACGTATCGCCTTCGATTTTGATGGCGTGTTAGCCGATGATGAGTCAGAAACCGTGATGCATAATACCAATGACTTGAATCAGTTCCATGAACACGAAACTAAGAATGTATTACAACCACATAATCCCGGACCTTTGAAAGAATTCTTAGTGAAGGTGTCTGCCATTCAAAAAATTGAAGAGAACAAAAAGAAGCATGATCCCGCCTATCGTAATCGTTTACGTGTATCCATTGTCACTGCGCGTAATGCGCCTTCCCATGAAAGAGCCTTAAATACCTTAAAAGAGTGGGGCGTGATGACCAACGATGCCTTTTTTCTAGGAGGTGTTGATAAAGGCTTGATCCTTGGCGTGTTAAAACCGCATATTTTCTTTGATGATCAATCCGGTCATATAAGTTCAACAAGCACTGTTGCGCCTTCTGTACATATTCCCTTTGGTGTCAAAAATGCCGTTGATAGCAATGAAGTGGAAGTGAGTAATTAATGCAAGATAACCTGAGTATTCGCGCTTACAGTAAACAACAAAAAGGGCATGTCCACTGTTATCATCAGTTAGTTCTACCTATTATTGGAACAATTATTATTGAGCTAGAAGGGTATACAGGTAAGGTATCGGTAGGTGAATGTGTGGTAATACCCGCACAAGTTTTTCATCTGTTTAAAGCCGATGAAAGTGCTCGTTTTATTGTTGCTGACCTTAATCAACTCCCGGATAATTTATTGAGTATGAGCTCTTCTGTTTTTGCTATGTCTGCACCGTTACGCAGTTATTTGTTATTTATTGAGCAACAATTACAACATAAAGTTGATCAGTCATTAGAGAAAATGATGATTGAAATGTTTAGTAAATTGTTATCAGAACAAATAGCTGGAGAACAAATAGATCCTAGAGTTCGAGCTGTTTTGCAGACTATTTCTGATGATCTTTCACAGCCATTACATGTCAATCAACTTGCACAGTTGGCTTGTCTTAGCCCAACTCAATTTAAAAAGGTATTTAAACAGTGCATCGGACAAAGTGTATTGCAATACATTACCGAACAAAGAATGGAAAAAGCTAAAGCTTTGTTAACGCATACCGATATTCCGGTACAATTGATATCAGAACAGGTGGGTTACAGTGATATCTCGGCTTTTAGTCGACGATTCTCTCAATTTTATCAACTCTCTCCGAGGCAAATAAGACGTTAACTAAGTCTTTAATGTCAAACAAAGCGTCTTAACTGCAAACTAATAGCTAAATTAATACTTTATGATTTGATACTAATACCAATCATAGTAA
>NZ_QOCB01000125.1 GCF_003318165.1 Psychromonas sp. B3M02 | reverse complement strand
CCATGCCAACGACGTTGTAAATGCTTTGCCTTTGGCCATGGATTTGGGTATAGCAGATAATGGTGTGACAATGTCCATTCTGCTTCTACCGCTAAACGCCAAAAATCATTGAGATTGACCTGTAATAAACGATAATTATCTAAGGTTTGGATCACTTCTTCATTATCATTAGGATGTTTTGATAATCGGTCTGCTGATTTATCCATACCTAATACAATCGCTTCTGGGTGAGCTTTTGCAATATGATAAGTACTTTCACCTACGCCACAACATGAATCAAAAATAATTGGCTTTCCCTGTTGCTCAACCCACTTCTCCACCTCTTTAAACGCTTGTAATGTATGAGTCTGGTATGGCTTTTTAAAGTCATGCTGTAAATGTTTTAAAACCACTTCATCGAGTTTCTCATTTAACCCCTGTTGATTCGATGTAATAACCCGTGAATCGCCTGTAATATCGATCATGTACGCACACCTATACCTTTGTTTAATAAAATATATAACAGAGAATAAGTCACCGTAATAAAGCTAAAAATCACTACAAATGACCATACAATTGGTACATCAGATACTCCTAAGAAACCATAACGAAAAGCATTGATCATATAAAACACAGGATTAAAATGTGAAACACCCTGCCAAAAGTCAGGCAATAGCGAAATAGAATAAAAGACACCACCTAAATAGGTTAAAGGCGTTAAAACAAAGGTTGGAATAATACTAATATCATCAAAGGTTTTAGCAAATACAGCATTCAGCAACCCACCTAATGAAAATAAAATAGAAGTACATAACACACTCGCAATTAACACAAAGATATTATGTATATGCAAATCTACAAAAAATAACGAAACTAAAGTGACGATCAATCCAACCATTAAACCACGAGCAACACCGCCACCCATGTAACCTAAAATAATCAGGTAATTCGGGACAGGCGCCACTAACAGCTCTTCGATATTATGTTGTAGTTTGGCACTAAAAAATGACGAAGCCACATTAGAATAAGAGTTAGTGATCACCGACATCATGATCAAGCCAGGCACAATAAAGGCCATATAGCTAAAACCATTCATTTCACCAATACGAGAGCCAATTAAATTACCAAAAATAATAAAATATA
>NZ_QOCB01000107.1 GCF_003318165.1 Psychromonas sp. B3M02 | reverse complement strand
TATTTACTATGATTGGTATTGCTTATTCGCCAGCTATTTTCATCTTCTTAATTAAGATAGAGCCTGTTTTTAAACTACTTCTTGGATCGATATCAGAGCCAATTGCGCTGATGTCCATAAACATCTCTTTCAGATTACCTGCGATGGTTATCTCATGGACAGGGTAACTGATCACACCATTCTCTACCCAGAAACCAGCAGCACCACGTGAGTAATCACCGGTCACCATGTTTACACCCTGCCCCATTAACTCAGTCACAAATAAACCTGTGCCCATCTCTTTTAGGATACCCGCTAAATCTAAGCCATTATTTTTAACAAACCAGTTGTGGATGCCACCAGCATGACCCGTACTTGGTAAGCCCATTTTACGTGAAGCGTAACCGGTTAATAGATAAGTTTGTAAGAAACCATTATCGATAATATCACGCTTTACCGTCCGGCCACCTTCGTTATCAAAAGGCGAGCTGGCAATGCCTTTAACAATATGCGGGTCTTCTGTGATTGACATCCAATCAGGGAACACTTGCGTATTAATAGAGTCTAATAGGAAAGATGATTTCTTATATAAACTTGCACCACTGATTGCACTTACTAAATGCCCAAATAAACCACTGGCCATTTCCGGACAAAAAACCACTGGGCTTTCTTGTGTTTTAATCTTACGCGCACCTAAACGGTCAATGGTTCTTGATACCGCTTGATCTGCAACCCATTGCGCTGAATACAGGTCATCCATATCACGTGCGCTGGTGTAGCTGTAATCACGTTGCATCTCATCATTTTCTTGGGCAATCAATACACAGCTTAAACTATGGCGACTACTCGCATAACTCTCTAAAAAGCCATTACTGTTTCCGTAAACCTGCAAACTAGTGTGGCTATTCATGCCTGCGCCATCTGAATTTACAATACGTTTATCTGTATTTAACGCTATATCTTCACACTGTTTAGCTAATGCCAATAATTCATCGGTGTTTTTATCGCTTGGATGGTACAGGTCCAAATCCAGTGGGTTGGTTTCTAAGTATTGCTTATCTAATAACCCTGCATAAGGGTCTTGGCTAGTGTATTTAGCAATATCCACAGCCGCTTTAACACTCGCAGCAATCGCTTCTTCACTTAAATCAGCCGTTGATGCACTGCCTTTACGATGATCGATATACACACTGATACCCATTGCACCATCATGATTAAACTCAATATTTTCCACTTCACCTAAACGTGTATTAACTGAAATACCTGCACTTTTTCCTAAAGCGACTTCAGCTTGGCTCACCCCTAAGTCATTGGCAATATTAAGCGCCGTGTTCACGGCCTTTTCAAGTAACTGTTTCTGTTCAATCATGTTCAAGCACCACAAGGTAAATAAATTTAAGATAAGAAATAATAACATGGATTAAGGTAAGCATCTTGTGATGATGTTATGATGCGCATAATTATTTAATCCCTAACGTGATAGACCAAAAGCTATGAATAAAAAAGTTGAAGAAATACTCGAAGAAGAAGAGATCAGTAAGTCGCAAATCAAACGTGAAGCAGAAGCTTTAAAGGATATTGGTCGTCAACTTGTGGCATTAAATGCTAAGCAACTTGCACAAATCCCTGCAAGCGATACCTTAATGGAAGGGATCAAAGTAGCTCATAAAATTGCTAATAAACATGAAGCATTACGTAGACAGTTACAGTATATCGGTAAAGTATTACGTACTGAAGATATGGAAAAAATCACCGCTAAGTTAGATATCTTAAACGATAACAATCGTAAGCGTACTCATGCTATTGCTCACCTTGAGTTATTAACAGAGCAGATGATTGAACTAGGTGATCCAAAAATCAATGATGCATTAGAGATGTACCCACAACTTGAGCGTCAAAAGCTACGTCAATTGGTACGCCAAGCGAATAAAGAGAAGAAGCTAGAGAAACCAGCTAAAACAGCCAAAGAGTTATTTATCTACTTAAAAACTCACTGTTTATAGATGTAGCAATCGCACTAATCATTGCTATAGAACTAAAAAGCCAGAATAATCATTATTCTGGCTTTTTTTATAGCTGTTATTTAAAGGCATTATTCAAAGGAAAGATTTACCAAATTAATTAGTACCACCGACCGTTAATTGATCAATTTTTAGAGAAGGTTGTCCCACACCAACAGGTACGCTTTGTCCCTCTTTACCACAGACACCAACACCTGGGTCTAAACACATATTATTGGCTACCATGGAAATTTGTTGCATCGCATCAAAACCATTACCGATTAATGTCGCTCCTTTGATTGGTGCAGTAATTTTACCGTCTTCAATCAAGTAAGCTTCAGAGGCAGAGAACACAAATTTACCCGAGGTAATATCCACTTGACCACCACCAAAGTTAGGCGCGTAGATGCCTTTTTTAACGCTTTCAATTAACTCTTCATGTTGGTATTCACCATTTAACATAAAGGTATTGGTCATACGTGGCATAGGTAAATGCGCATAAGATTCACGACGCCCGTTACCGGTTGGGTCAACCCCCATTAAACGCGCGTTTAATTTATCTTGCATGTAACCTTTTAAGATACCATTTTCAATCAACACATTGCGTTGACCTTTAGTTCCTTCATCATCAATGTTAACTGAGCCACGACGGTCAGCAATACTTCCATCATCGATAACAGTACAATGTTTAGACGCAACCTGTTGACCAATTTTACCAGAAAATGCTGAAGAGCCTTTACGGTTAAAGTCACCTTCTAAACCATGACCTACTGCTTCATGTAATAATACACCTGGCCAACCAGCACCAACGATAACCGGCATTGCGCCAGCGGGTGCAGCAACAGCTTCAATATTAATCAGTGCTTGGCGCACCGCTTGACGAGCATAACCAAAGGCTTTTAATTCACCCTCTTGTGTATCAGTGAAGTAATCTAGATCAAAACGACCACCTCCGCCTGCACTACCACGTTCGCGTTTCCCGTTCTTTTCAATTAACACAGAACAGCTAAAACGAATTAAAGGGCGCACATCCGATGCTAAAGTCCCATCGTTTGCTGCCACTAATATCTCTTCGTAAACCGCATTTAATGACACAGTCACTTCAGTTACCGCAGGATCTAAAGCACGGGCAAAACTATCAACCTGTTTTAACAGCTCGATTTTTTTATCACGGCTCATACTTTGTAATGGATCAGCAGCACCGTAATACAGTGGTTGTGCCGTAGGCATAATCAACTTAACGGTTTTTTCTTGGCCTGAGTTAGCAATGCTTTTTGCTGCGTTAGCCGCTTCAGCAATGGCATTTTTAGAAATCTGGTCAGAGTAAGCAAAACCTGTTTTCTCTCCAGAAACAGCGCGGATACCAACACCTTTCTCGATGTTATAACTGCCCTCTTTGACAATACCATCTTCTAATAACCAAGATTCATGTCTGCTAGCTTGAAAATAAAAATCTGCGTAATCAATTTGCGCTCCAGATATTTGGCTAAGCTGTGATTCTAGATCACTAATTTGCATCTCTGCAGGGGCTAAAAAATTGTCTACGACTTGTTCAAAAGACATTAAAGATCCTTATTTATAAATACTAGTAAATCGATTGTGTTGCTGCACTGGCATTTTCTTTCTAATCTGAATAACATCATGCAATGAAAAATCAGTCTGTACTACGCCATTACCCGTTGTTAATTGCGTTACAACTGCACCCCATGCATCCACTACCATGGAATGCCCATAGGTGTGACGTGTTTTATGTTCCGGCTGATGAACAAAATGCACACCACCTTGGTTAGCAGCTAACATATAACATTGTGTTTCAATGGCTCGCGCTTGTAATAGTGCTTGCCAGTGTGCTTCCCCCGTTACTTGGGTAAAAGCAGCAGGTAGGATAATAATCTCCGCACCCTGTTCTCTGAGCTGCTGAAATAATCCCGGAAAACGTAAATCATAACATATTGCTAAACCAACTTTAGCAAAACCACAGTCTACTACTTTCACTTGTTGCCCAGGAATGAAGGTATCAGACTCTCTATAAGCGCCCTGTGCATCTTCTACATCCGCATCAAACAGATGAATTTTATGGTAATGGTCCAGTAACTGACCTTGTGCAGAATAGACTAAGCAAGTGGTATAGACTTTATCGCTTTGCTCACTTTTAATGGGAAAACTACCGCAAATCAAAGTACAGGAATAGGCTCTGGCTAACTCAGCTAAACGTCGCTGTACAACACCATCCCCTAACGCTTCCGATTTTAACAAATAGGCTTGACGATCGCCAAAACATAGCGCATTTTCAGGTAATAAAACAAGATGCTCGCTATCCGAGTCGAAGCTTAATGTATCAAGTTGTTCCTTTACTTGCTCAAAATTATGTTCGATACAATCACTGCTAATAATTTGAATCGCAGTTAACGTGCAAGTTTTATGATTATCACTCATCTTATTACTCCTTAGCAGAGCTGCTATTTAGTTGTGTTATTAGCTTGGTTATCTTCTAACTTTTCTAATACTTCACTATTTTGTAACTTCACTGAGCCTTTTAATCTATCTTCAATAGTAATTTTAGGATCAGAGATAGGTCCTTTTGCTGAAAAATCAACACGCACAATGGTATCGACGACAGGCTCCAGAATCTTGGTCAGCATCAGTACCGCTGCACCAGTTAATGGGTTAATCGCAAAGGCAGCTAATACCGGTAAGCTAGAGGTAACTGCAGGGCTGTAACTAAAACGATAATTAACATTTAAGTTTGGTAAATCAATTAAACCTTCACCGGATATTTTGCCCGCTGAACCATCTAAAAAGTAATCATCATTTTTTAGAATACCGTTGCTGATTTTCGCCGATAAAGACATAGTATCGAACCCTAAGCCTTTAGAGAATACATCATCAAACTCTAAGTTAAGACTGCGACGTATCGCATCTAAACTTAAAAAACTTAATAGACGAGCGCCTTTATCGTCCACTTCGGTAATTTGCCCATTTTCTACATCAACAGCCAAATCACCATTTAAAGAATCAAAGTTAAATTGCCAAGGCGCACCTACCCAATTTAATGCGCCACTTAGTTCACCCTGTTGATAATTCATTGGGCTTTTATAACCTAAACGGCGAACAATATTCGTGTTACTACTGCCCTTTGCATCAAAAATGATATTAGTACGGCGCTGATCCCATACTCCAGAGATAGTGGTAGCCTGCTCTTTTTCACCGAGTTGCACATAGTCTATGTTATATCGAGATTTACTCGGAAACACATGTACTTTTAGCGGAGAGAATGACATTTGATTATAAATACACACGACACAGTCTAAAAAGATCTCCGGATAATCTAAACGAAGGTTATCACTTGGCTCAGCTAAAGCCGATGACTCGGGCTGTGCAAAGGTATCCTCTACAGCTTGCATATCTAAAGATTGGAAGTTCATGTTTTGGATATTGATATCGTAACGATCTGGTATCCCTTTACGGTATTCAAGGCTGGCGAGGAGATCATCACCCTGCACATTAATGCCAAGCTTCTTATCTCCCTGCTGTAAATCAGCGGCTAAATTTACAATGGGTTGTTCAAATAGCTCCGCATGTTTTACATTTAAATAAAGGTGATCAAGCTGTATTAATGCTTGCTCACTCTCTGTTTGCGATTGATTTTGTAAGTGATCTTTAACGACAGTGACCCAAGGCGTTAAATTCACTCTTGATTCATTAATGCGTATTACTTGTTTACTCTTATCAATAGGTTGGCTTAACTGCTCACCTAACCCTAAGTAAAAGTATTTAAGTTGTAGTTGCTGATCTGGATAATAGAGTTCACCCGATGAGGTTAACTTATTAGAGATTAACGCATCCCAACGTATTCCATCTTGGTCGCCATTAACATTCACTTTACTTGGCCAAGACTGCAATGCATTTTTGTTATAGGGTGCAGGTAAGTTGATTTTAGTACCCTGTAAAGGAGACGTAATATTCACCCCAAACTGATACTTACCTTGCTCTTGGCTAAAATTAACTTGTCCTTGCCAATCTAAGTTACCACTTAACTGAAGTGATGCTAAATCCGCTTGATGGCGGCTTAGTTTCCCCATATCCCACTGACCAAACAGGCTGACCAGTAGTTGGTATTTACCTTCTTTGTCATCACTGGAAAAGGAGAAATTAACAGGTTGTTCAAGTAAATTGGCAGTTAAACCATCCCCTTCAAAATGATCATCAGTAAAGCTGAAACTCCCCTGCGTATTTTCTAACAACAAATTGGTTGTATCACTGAGTTTGATATTGACATCATTACCAGCCAGCTCAAAATCACCTGTAACCTGTACTTCACCGTTTTCTTTTGCAAAAGGAATGGATAAACCCAGCGTGCCTTGCAAGTTATCGCTGATTTGTAGCGTTTCATTAACTTGTTGCAGACTCTCTTTAATCGGTGATTTGACTAGGTATTGCATAATTGCATCGGCTTTTTGATCGATTTCCGCCGAAATTTCAATCCCTCCATTACTCGCAAGATGCGCAATCTTAGCCGATAGTTTATCTATCTTCATGCTGCCTAACTTAGCTTTTTCGCTATACATGTATAAAGCATCATTTTCAAATAACAGGTCTAAGTCTAAATCGTATAACCCTTGCCATTCATCAAAAAAGTCATACTGTGCATTTTTAAGCGGCACATAGGCTTGGAATATACCTTGATTATCTTTAAATGGATAAGCGCTTAATGGTCCATCCCATAATATCTTCGCACCATCCGCAGTCCCTTCTTGAATGGCAGACTGAAGATAACTAAAGACACCCTCACCCATCGCTTTAATCGGTAAATAGTGTTGTGCTTTACCCGCATCATTTAAGGATGCGTAGGAATACAAGCGTAAATAGGGGCTACTATCTTGTTGCTCTTGATTAGGGAAAAATAAAGAGAATTGAGAGGTACTTTTAAGATCGTCGGTTTCAATCTCTACACCGTTACTGGCAAGGGTTACCCCTGTTTCACCAACATGCCAATGTAAATCGATTTCCCCTTTTTGTAAGGGCATTGCACGGTTGAATTGACCATCAAAATTAATGCTTTGTGGTGGTAATGAGATAGATGCATGACCGCTATCTTGATCCGCTGTCACCTTAATATCAGCATTATTGATACCAGGAATAATATCGTTAGCTTGGTTACTAAAGCCATCAATCTTTGCGTTAACGGTTAATTGCCCAATCGGGTTAAAGCTCATATTAAATTGACTTAACTTACCTCCCACCTCTAAATCAGAAACATACTCAAGCTGTTGCTCAGAGAGCGAGGAAAAGAGTAAAGCAAAGGGAGTGATAGCGTTGACATTAATCCCGTTTAAATCGAACTTACCAAAACGTCCGACGTCACCATGTCCGGCAATACGTACATCATGTAAAGGGGTATAATTATGGGTAATATTAAGGTCATAACTATCAAATAACCAATGCTCATTATCATAGGTAAATTGCATGGAGCCATCGTTAATTTGCCAACTTTCCGATTCACCTAACATCGTCCATGCGATTTCCGAGTTATCCCACAATAACTGCATATTTTTGAAGCCATCAACATCAAAGTCACTCCATAATCGGAATGATAACACTGCAGAAGCGAGCTCCGCGGCAGGGTTAACCTGAGGTTTTAAATATTCAGTGGCATTCAGGTTTTCAGCATGAGCATATAAACTACCTACTAACTTGTCTTGGGAATCTTCTGCGTCACCAGTGACATCAATAATAAACTCTAGTGTATTGTCACCCAGAGTATTAGGTAATGAAGCCTTACCTACCCCTTGATGTTGCTCACCATCGTTTAACCAACTGAGGTCTTGGATTAAAATTGTCTTTTGATTATAAAGATGATCGGTAAAACGAATACGGCTCTCAGTGATTGAAAAAGAGCTTAGACGCAGTAGTAAAATATTCTTTAATGAATCAATGGTACCTTGTGAACCGCTGTCACCTTCTGTATCGGAAAACTGTCCCAAACCATCCGTATTTAAGGTGGATTTAAGCAGTAAATCAGCGCCTTTAATAGAGATATCATTAAATACAAGCTGTTGCTTTTGTAGGCTTTCTAGAAAGTCTAAATGCAGAAAAAGGTTATTAATTTTTAATTCGAAGGGTAATACTTCGGTTTCAGTGAAGGTAACATTATTTAAGGTTAAAACTAAACCAGAGAAATCGATCCCTGCAGATACCTTATCGGCATCCACATTAATATCATGTTCAGCGGCGACCCACTCAACCAGTTGCGCTTTATAATCCTCAACGCCATTGATGGCAAATCGAGCAGCCGTGAGTACTACGGCTAAGACAATTAATGTCACGACCAATAGTACTACTAAGCATTTCATACACTTTAAAGTAAAATGTTTCAAAAATGAAAACCCATTTACCGTCCTTTTACTGCATTACCAGTACTAATTAAGAGAGTAGTTATCAATATTAATACGCTTTGATATAAAAGCAATTAACCACACTTTAACTAGTTCATTACTACATCAAACTGCTCAGGTCCATACATTGGCTCAGCATGAATTTCAACGCGTTTTTGCATAAAGACAATCAACTCACCTAAGTTATAAGACTCATCCCCTTTTAACGCTTCGGCCACTGCAACTGAGGCATAAACAGAAAAACGTTCTGCAGAGTACGCACGGTCAACACGTAATATTTCACGTAATATCTCATAACAGACGGTTTCTACGGTTTTAACATAACCACGACCATTACAGGTTTGACATTCGCCACAGAAAATATGTTCAAGACTTTCATGGGTGCGCTTGCGTGTCATCTCAATCAAGCCTAATGGCGAGAAATCATTAATATGCGTTTTAACACGATCCTTTGCTAAGGCTTTTTCTAAACTATTAAATACTCGGCGGCGATGCTCTACTGACTTCATATCAATAAAATCGAGTATGATAATGCCACCTAGGTTACGTAACCTTAATTGACGGGCAATCGCCAAAGTCGCTTCAATATTCGTATTAAAAATTGTCTCTTCAAGATTACGATGCCCAACAAATGCACCGGTATTAATATCTACCGTGGTCATCGCCTCGGTTTGGTCAATAATTAAATAACCACCTGACTTTAATTCTACTTTACGATTTAACGCACGTTGTACTTCATTCTCAACATCAAACAGATCAAAGATTGGGCTCTCACCATCATAATATTCAACCTTACCCTCTAACTCAGGTACAAAATCAGCGCTGAATTTAGATAACTCTTTAAAGCTTAATTTAGAGTCAATACGTACACGGTCGATTTCATTACCCACAAAGTCACGCAAAATACGGAATGCTAACCCTAAATCCTGATAGAGCATCTTGTTTTTTGATTGGGTACGTTGCTTACGAGTGACCACTTTTCGCCAAACCCGTTGCAAGAAAGCCGCATCATTTCTTAACTCTGCTTCAGGCGCACCTTCGGCAGCAGTACGAATGATAAAACCACCCAACTCATCCACGCAGGATTGGGTGATACTTTTTAAGCGCTCACGCTCTTCAGCACTTTCAATACGCTGTGAAACGCCCACATGCGTAGTGTCTGGCATAAATACCAGATAACGTGACGGTAAAGTAATATCCGTAGTTAAACGTGCACCTTTTGTTCCTAATGGGTCTTTCACCACTTGCACGATAATATTTTGGCCAGGTCTCACTAGGGTAGAAATATCAGCCACTTTACGTTTATCTTTTTCTGGACCGGTAAAACATTCTGCATGTAAGTCGATATCAGAAGCATGTAAAAATGCCGCTTTTTCTAAACCAATATCAACAAACGCAGCTTGCATGCCGGGTAAAACGCGCGTCACTTTACCTTTGTAGATGTTACCTGCGATACCCTTACTGACTTGACGCTCTATATGTAACTCTTGTAAAACACCCCCTTCGATCAACGCAACGCGTGTCTCGGTTGGGGTAATATTCATTAATAATTCAACAGACATGTTAAGCCTCTTCAAAGCGTTTAATAAGTTGTGCCGTTTCGTAGAGAGGCAACCCTACTACAGCACTATAACTACCGGATATATGCGTTACGAATTGCCCAGCAATTCCTTGAATGCCATAACCACCCGCTTTATCTTGTGGTTCGCCTGTTTCCCAATAGTCTGAAATTTCTTGATCACTGAGAGTTTTAAAGGTTACATCAGTAGTAACCAGTTGCACTGCCTGTTGTTGCGCAGAGACTAACGCTACTGCCGTGAATACTTGGTGAGTATTACCTGATAAACGATTCATCATCTGTTTTGCATGCAACTTATCCTGCGGCTTTTCCATCACAATACCATCGCACACCACAATCGTATCTGCACCAAGCACCACACCTTGCTGTTTATTATTATGCAAACCTGCTAAGGCTTTTTCTAAGGCTAATCGCTGTACATAATGCTCAGCACTTTCAGCGACCTGTTGGGTCTCATCGATGCCAGCTTTAATACGTTGATACTCAACGTTAATTTGTGACAGTAATTCACCACGACGTGGAGAGCCTGATGCTAGTAATAGTTTGAATGGCATTAACTTACCTTATAACGAACACGCAGATAGCGCATAAATAGAAAGAACCAAGGCCAAATCAACATGGAAGTAAAGATCGACCAAAAATATGGACGATGTAAAATAATCTCCTGCATACTGGAGGCTATCCAATACAACCCGAGTTTCGCAATAAAGATAAACAACCCCAGCAATAAAGTGGTTTGTACTAAAGTGAAGTTACGAAAACGTTGGAAATTGATACTGGTTAAATACGCCAACAACGAAAACAGCAAACCATGCGTCCCTAATGTTGAACCTAATAATAGATCCAAGATTAAACCCAGTATAAAGGCATGGCCGATGTTCACTCTATGCGGTAGCGCAATAATCCAGTAAAAAATCACTAAAATCATCCAATTAGGACGAAATGCATTAAAAATAATAGGCAGCGGAAAAATATCAGCCACCAAACAGACAAAGAAAGTCAGATAGATAACTCTATAACTATTCAACAGGGGCATCGAATTCTTCCGGAGAGTCTAATGTTAAATCAGCATCAGCTAATGGGTCATCATTCCATAGCAATAATAAGTAGCGGCTTCTGTCTAGGTCAGCAACTGGTGTTGCGGTTACCGTCGCATATAACTCACCTTCTTGGTAATCAAAACGGCTAATTTTAGCCACCGGATAACCAGCAGGGAAACGACCACCTAAACCAGAGGTGACTAACAAGTCGCCCTCTTTGATGTCGGCATTACTTTGCACAAAAGGGACTTTCAGTTGATCCCAAGCACCACTACCATGGACAACTGCGATCACATCATTACGTTGTACACGCACAGGAATACCATGTGTTGCATCGACAATTAACACCACTCGACTAGTGGTACTACCCACTTGTGAGACTTGTCCAACCACACCCTGCTCATTAATTACAGGTTGGCCTAAATACACGCCGTTTAATGCACCTTTATCAATCAATAACTGATGTGTGAAAGGGTCTGAGCGTAAACTCATCACCTCGGTGATCATACGTTTATATTTAAACTTTCTTTCTGAGTTTAACAGTTGGCGAAGTTGTTTATTTTCACTTTGTAACTGCCCTAATAACAGGCGGTCAGCTTTTAAGTGTAAATTGTCTTTTTCTAATTGTTGATTACGGTCGACGAGTGCTTGTCTGGTCATGATGTTTTCAGAAAATGAACTGAATATTTTCTGTGGCGCATCAGCAACATATTGGATAGGTGAAACAATCGAATTTAAGTAGACACGAGCCGAAGAGAATAAATTGAACTGACTATCAGCGATCATTAATCCCACACAACAGGCTATCACAATGGATAGCCTAAGTATGAAAGAAGGACCGCGGGTAAAAATTGGTTTCATGGGGGTTTCTATTGAATGTTAACGCAGGGATCAACCTGCGTTAATTGATATCAATCTCCGTTAAAGACATCACCACCATGTGTATCGATCATCTCTAATGCCATACCGCCACCACGTGCAACACAGGTAAGAGGATCATCAGCAACAATCACTGGGATGCCAGATTCTTCAGATAACAGACGGTCAAGCTCGCATAATAATGCGCCACCACCTGTTAGTACCATACCTTGCTCTGCGATATCAGCGGCAAGCTCTGGCGGAGTTTTCTCTAATGCTAACATGACAGCTGAAACGATACCGCTTAATGGCTCTTGTAACGCTTCTAAAATTTCATTGCTGTTTAATGTAAAGCTACGAGGTACACCTTCAGCAACGTTTACACCACGTACTTCAATCTCTTTCACTTCATCAATTGGGTAAGCAATAGCAATGCTGTGCTTGATACGTTCAGCGGTAATTTCACCAATTGTACAACCGTAGTTACGACGTACATAGTTGATGATTGCTTCATCAAACTTATCACCACCGATACGTACAGACGCAGAGTAAACGATACCATTTAACGAGATAACAGCGACTTCAGTAGTACCACCACCGATATCAACAACCATTGAACCTTTTGCTTCAGATACAGGCATGCCAGCACCAATTGCCGCAGCCATTGGCTCATCAATTAAGAATACATCGCGTGCGCCTGCGCCCATTGCAGATTCACGAATAGCACGACGCTCAACTTGTGTTGAACCACAAGGCACACATACTAAAACACGTGGGCTAGGACGCATAAAGCTGTTGTTATGCACTTGTTTGATAAAATGTTGTAACATTTTTTCAGTGATATAGAAGTCAGCAATGACACCGTCTTTCATTGGACGAATTGCTTGAATATTGCCAGGCGTTTTACCTAACATCTGCTTTGCAGCACTACCTACAGCGGCAACCCTTTTGCCATTTTTATCCATTCGAATTGCAACTACAGAAGGCTCATCCAAGACTATACCTTGGTCTTTTACGTATATAAGGGTATTTGCAGTCCCTAAATCGATCGATAAATCGTTAGAAAACATACCGCGGAACATTTTAAACATGAATATTTCCAAAAGAAGCGAATAAAAGTAATTCGCGTACTCTACCAACCCGCTAAAAATACAGCAAGAAAAGAAAGTGAAAAGCTTGCTTTTACTGGTATTAGCGAGCACAAATTAGTTATTTTGATCACCGTCGAAGGGTTACCAAGATAACATTCAACTATCCGTCTATTTTTCAACCAGCAACAATCTGAATATGTCTATCGACAAATCTACCTAAACAGACACAAAGAAACAAAAATAGTTTCTACTTTTAAGTGAACAAGTAGTTCAAAAATAGTTGAAATTTTAGTTATAAAAAAACCTACCGAAGTAGGTTTTTAATACATTAATAATCTTAATGGCTCACTGCTGCTAATTTTTCAAAGTAATCAGGGAACGTTTTAGACGTACACTTAGGATCATTAATAGTCACAGGTGTATCGCTTAATGCAACTAATGAAAAACACATCGCCATACGGTGATCATCGTAGGTATCAATCTCGGCATGTTTAAGCTGTGCAGGCGGTGTCACTTCAATAAAGTCATGGCCTTCAATCACTTCAGCGCCCACTTTACGTAGCTCCGTTGCCATTGCATATAAACGGTCAGTCTCTTTCACACGCCAGTTATAAACGTTAGTGATTTTAGTCGTCCCTTCAGCAAACAAAGCAGCAACTGCAATGGTCATCGCCGCATCAGGAATATGGTTCATATCCATATCAATCGCTTTTAGCTGACCTTTGCTGGCTTTAATGTAATCATCGCCCCATTCAATATTTGCGCCCATCGCTTCTAAGGCATCAGCAAATTGAATATCACCCTGTACCGATTTTTTACCAATACCAGTTACTTTAATGCTACCGCCGCCAATCGCCGCAGCCGCTAAAAAGTAAGAAGCCGATGAAGCATCACCTTCTACTAGGTAATTGCCTGCCGCTTGGTAAGTTTGACCACCTTTAATTACAAAGCGCTGGTATTCACCATCAACATTATCTACTTCAACACCAAAATCTTGCATGATTTGTAAAGTAATTTTAATGTAAGGTTTTGATACTAACTCACCGACAATGTTAATCGTTGTATCTTCAGAAGCCATTGGTGCAGACATTAAAAATGCCGTTAAGAATTGGCTTGAAACACTACCATCAATACTAATCTCACCGCCTTTTAGGCCAGTTCCTTTAATCTTTAAAGGTGGGTAGTTTTCATCTTTTAAGTAAGTAACATCTGCGCCAGCTTGCTTAAGTGAGTCAACTAATGAACCAATTGGACGTTCAAACATACGTGGTTCGCCCGTCAAGGTATATTCGCCTTGACCTAAACATAATGCAGCACATAAAGGACGCATCGCAGTCCCCGCATTCCCTAAGAAAAGCTCAATATCACCTAACGCTTGGGTATTGAATGCACGGCCAAGACCTTCTACAACACACTGCGTTTTATCAGCAGAAAGCGTGTAATTAACGCCTAACTTTTTTAACGCATTTAACATGTGACGAATATCATCACTGTCTAATAAGTTAGTTAACGTGGTCGTTCCTTCGGCCAGTGCCGCTAATAATAATGCGCGGTTTGACAAGCTTTTTGACCCGGGTAGATTAATCTCGCCATCGACTTGTTTAATCGGGTTTAATAATAACTGTTCCATTCTATCTGTTTCTCTTATTGCAAATTTAAAACACGGGTGAGTGCTTGTTTAAAACGTTGATTCTCGGCATCCGTACCGATACTAATACGTAAATGTTGTGGTAAACCATAACCGGTGATCGGTCTTACAATCACCCCTTCTAGCAAGAGTTTTTGGTAAACTTCATCGCCCGACTGACCAACATTTACCGTAATAAAATTACCCATTGATGGGATGTACTGTAAATCATGAGCGTCAAAAAAAGCACTTAAGTCTTTCATGCCCGCATCATTTAAGCGCACACTATCAGCTAGGTACTGCTCATCTTGTAAGATGGTTTCCGCTGCTTTTAATGCTAAAGCATTACAGTTAAACGGTTGACGTACACGATTTAAAATATCAGCAATATCTGGGTGAGAAATGCTATAACCGACACGTAAGCCAGCTAAGCCATACGCTTTAGAGAAAGTACGTGTCACAATCAGGTTTGGAAACTCAGTGATCCAAGCAATCGCATTACCACGACGCTCAGCTGATGCATATTCAAAATACGCTTCATCTAAGACCACTAACACATTACTTGGCACCTGCTTCAAGAACCCTTTAATCTCATCTTGCTCTAAAAAAGTACCCGTTGGATTATTAGGGTTAGCAATAAAGATCAGTTTGGTTTTATCTGTGATCGCCGCAACCATCGCATCCAGATCGTGACCATAGTCTTTTGCTTTTACTACCACAGCAGTTGCGCCAATGGCTTGCGTTACCAATGGGTAAACTACAAAAGCATGCTCAGCAAACATCACTTCATGGCTATTATCCACAAAAGCACGTGCAATCAGTTCTAATAAATCGTTAGAGCCGTTACCTAAGGTAATTTGATTTAGTGCCACTGCATATTTATCTGCTAATGCCTGTTTAAGGTAATAACCATTAGCATCTGGATAGCGTGTTAATTCCGTTAACTCTTGTTGTAATGCGGCTTTAACTGAGTCGCTCAATCCAAGTGGATTTTCATTAGAGGCTAACTTAACAATATCGGTTAATCCCAACTCACGCTCTAATTCATCAGTTGGTTTACCTGCTTGGTAGGGGCGCAACTTTTGAACGCCTGTATTTGCCAAGCTTAAAAAATCATTACTCATTTTACTTCCTTTCAATTACTTCTGTAACGAGATTATGCGTAGCGTTTTTCGAATTCAGCCATAAAATCCACTAAGGCTTGTACACCTTCAATTGGCATCGCATTATAAATACTCGCACGCATTCCACCCACTAGCTTGTGACCTTTAAGCGTTAATAAACCAGCTTGTTTCGCTTCGCTTAGGAAGGTTTCATTAAGGCTATCATCGGCTAAGGTGAAAGGAATGTTCATACGACTACGTACGCTTTTATCTACGTTATTGCTGTAGAAAGGAGACCTATCGATGGCGTTGTACAGGAGTTCTGCTTTAGCAATATTCTTTTTCTCAACTTCGGCAATACCACCCTGCGCTAATAACCATTTAAACACCAAACCCGCTAAATACCATGAGTACGTTGGCGGCGTGTTATACATAGAATCAGCGTTTGCTTGAATTTCGTAATCAAAGATTGATGGAATCGCTTTACGCGCTTTACCCACTAAGTCTTCACGTACAATAACAATAGCTAAACCAGATGGGCCGATATTTTTTTGGGCACCGGCGTAGATTAAACCAAACTTACTGATATCTAATGGACGAGATAAAATAGTCGAGCTCATATCTGCCACTAACGGCACAATACCCGTTACAGGTACATCGAAAATTTCAATCCCTTCAATGGTTTCATTTGGACAGTAATGTAGGTAGGCAGCACCACTGTTAACAGGCCAATCATCACAAGGTTTAACAGTAATTTTACCGTCTTCCGTTGTGGCCATGATGTCTGTTTCTTTAATACGTGCGTGTTTCTTTGCTTCAACCACAGCAGACTTAGACCATTGCCCCGTCAGGATGTAATCAGCATCTAGGTTTTCACCTAATAAGTTAAGTGGAACCGCAGCAAATTGACCACGTCCACCACCTTGGCAAAATAATACTTTGTAATTATCTGGTACTGACAGTAACTCACGTAAATCGGCTTCTGCTTGTTTAGCTAGTGCGATATATTCAGGGCTACGGTGACTGACTTCCATCACTGATACACCCGAGCCTTGCCAGTTACAAAATTCACTTTGTGCTTGTTGCATTACTGCTTCAGGTAACATTGCTGGGCCAGCACAAAAATTATAAATCTTACTCATTTTTATATCCCTTAAAACAAAATAAGCGGCTCTAGCCGCTTATTAATTGTAAATATTAACTACTCCGCTGTGTCAGTCTCTTGTTCATCAACGACGTCAGCTGGTGCTTCAGGTGTGCTACCTTGTTCTACAGAAGCGGCTGTTTCGCCTTCTTCATCTTCGTAAACAGGCACATCTTTAATTTCATCAATACGTTGTAGTGCAACGATTTTTTCATCTTCAGACGTACGGATCAGCGTAACACCTTGTGTATTACGACCCACTACTGATACCTCAGAAACACGAGTACGTACTAATGTACCCTTGTTAGAGATCAACATGATTTCATCGTTTTCATCAACCTGTACCGCGCCCACAACTTTACCGTTACGTTCGCTGACTTTGATTGAGATAACACCTTGCGTTGCACGGCTCTTAGACGAGTAATCTTCTAATGGAGTACGTTTACCGTAACCATTTTCAGTGGTTGTTAAGATATGACCCGTTTCGTTTGGTACGATCAATGAAACAACTTTACCGCCTTCGTTTAATTTAATACCACGAACACCGGTTGCTGTACGACCCATAGGACGAACACCTTTGAACTTGATTTCAGGGTTACCGTTTTCATCTAAAACAACGTTACCTTCTTCATCAGTCACTTCACTCTCTTCAGCTTCTTTAAAGCGCACCACTTTACCTGCATCAGAGAACAACATGATTTCATTAGTGCCGTCAGTTAATGCAACACCGATCAGTTCGTTATCATCAGTTAAGTTAATTGCAATCAGACCACTTGAACGTGGACGGCTGTAAGCACTTAATGCGGTTTTCTTAACCGTTCCGTTTGCTGTTGCCATGAATACGTATTTATCATCTTCATATTCACGTACCGGCAAGATAGCAGTAATACGTTCGCCCTCTTCAAGCGGCAAAATGTTCACAATTGGACGACCACGAGCTTGACGAGACGCTAATGGTAATTGGAATGTTTTCAGCCAGTACAAACGACCGCGTGTAGAGAAACATAGAATCGTATCGTGAGTACTTGCCACTAATAGTTTTTCAATGAAATCTTCATCTTTCATCTTAGTCGCTGCTTTACCTTTACCGCCACGACGCTGTGCTTCGTAGTCAGATAGAGGTTGGTACTTAACGTAACCTTCGTGAGACAGTGTGACGACCACATCTTCTTCAACGATTAAATCTTCCATACATAAATCGGCTTCAGATTCAGTAATCTCAGTACGACGCGGATCAGCGAAGTTATCACGCACTTCTTCTAACTCTTCTTCGATCACTTCCATCAAACGAGCAGGACTTTCAAGGATGAACAATAGCGCAGCAATGACTTCTAATAGCTCTTTGTACTCACCTAAAATTTTCTCATGCTCAAGACCGGTTAATTTATGTAAACGTAAATCAAGAATCGCTTGCGCTTGGATTTCAGTCATAAAGTATTGGTTATCACGGATACCATACTCAACAGCTAACCCATCTGGGCGAGCTGCATCAACACCGCTTGCTTCTAACATAGAAGAAACAGCGCCTAAATCCCAACCACGTGCTTGTAGACCTAATTTAGCTTCAGCTGGTGTTGGAGATTGACGAATTAACTCAATGATCTCCTCGATATTAACCAGTGAAATTGCTAAACCTTCAAGGATATGAGCACGGTCACGGGCTTTACGTAATTCAAATACCGTACGGCGAGTAACCACTTCACGACGATGCAGAATAAACGCTTCTAACATCTCTTTTAGGTTGAATAATTTAGGCTGACCATGGTCAAGTGCTACAGCATTGATACCAAACGTAACCTGCATTTGTGTTTGTGCGTATAAGTTATTTAAAACAACCTCACCCACTTCACCACGCTTAACTTCCACCACCATACGCATACCGTCTTTATCAGACTCATCGCGTAATGCACTAATACCTTCAATTTTCTTATCTTTTACAAATTCAGCGATTTTTTCGATAAGACGCGCTTTATTCACTTGATAAGGTAATTCATGTACTACGATCGTTTCACGACCGGTTTTTTCATTAACTTCAACTTCCGCTTTAGCACGTACTTTAATTTTACCGCGGCCCGTTGTGTAAGCATCGATAATACCTTTACGGCCATTGATAATACCCGCTGTTGGGAAATCAGGTCCTGGAACATGCTCAATTAACTCAGGGATCGTAATATCTTCATTTTTGATCAACGCTAAACATGCATTGATCACTTCACCCAAGTTATGAGGTGGGATATTAGTTGCCATACCTACCGCAATACCCGATGAACCATTAATCAGTAGGTTTGGAATTTTTGTAGGCAGTACTTCAGGAATGAACTCAGTACCATCATAGTTCGGTACGTAATCAACCGTCTCTTTTTCTAAGTCAGCTAATAATTCATGTGCTAACTTCTGCATACGGATCTCTGTATAACGCATCGCTGCCGCGCTATCACCATCAACAGAACCGAAGTTACCTTGACCATCAACCAACATGTAACGTAGTGAGAAGTCTTGCGCCATACGAACAATCGTATCGTATACGGCCGTGTCACCATGTGGATGGTATTTACCGATTACATCACCAACAACACGTGCTGATTTTTTATAAGGTTTGTTCCAATCATTACGTAAGATATTCATCGCAAATAAAACACGGCGATGTACTGGTTTTAGACCGTCACGTACATCGGGCAAGGCACGCCCTACGATCACGCTCATAGCGTATTCAAGATAAGAATTTTTTAATTCATCTTCAATATTAATTGGAGAAACGTCAGAGGCAAATTCGCTCATAGAAACTTAAATCCTTAATTTAGTGGAAATAGACTGAATTTAGTAAGAGATTGATAGTAGCACAAATGCATCTCAGCAAAAGGCTTTTAATACGCAAAATCGCCTGAGAATCGTTTTATGGGCGAATTTGAGGCATTTATCGTTTTAACGTTCACTTTTTAAACAGTTAAATTTTCAAATTAAAGCGCTCAGCGTCGCAAAATAAAATTCCCCATCGGAATTATTATCACGGTATAATCGTTTACTAGGTCAAATGACGCAATAATCAACGACATTAGCCCACTTTTATCTGCCACAACACATACAGGGTGCACACAGCATGGATCACAACACACCAACAACCATTTCAGCGTTAGAAGCAACATCAGAAGAGTTGATTTCAGAAAATAATGTTGATCAACAAGAGATTGAAAAATTCTCAGCAATGGCAGAACAATGGTGGGATTTAGAAGGCGATTTCAAACCTTTGCATATGTTAAACCCTACTCGTCTTGAATATATCGAACAAGGTGTACAAGGTTTGTTTGGTAAAAAAATCGTCGATGTAGGTTGTGGTGGCGGTATCCTAGCAGAAAGCATGGCCATTAAAGGGGCAGAAGTTACGGGTATCGATATGGCTCACGCCTCGTTACAAATCGCGCGTTTACATGCCTTAGAAACAGAAACTAAAGTCACTTATAAGAAAACCACAGCCGAGCAGTTTGCCGAAGCCAATGCACAACAGTTTGATGTAGTGACCTGTATGGAGATGTTAGAGCATGTGCCAGATCCAGCCTCAGTGATCCAAGCCTGTTGTGACTTAGTAAAACCAGGTGGCACAGTGTACTTTTCAACCATCAATAAAACCTGGAAAGCCTACTTAATGATGATATTAGGGGCAGAGCATGTGTTAAAATGGGTACCAAAAGGCACCCATGAATATGAAAAGTTCATCCGCCCTTCTCAGTTATTAAGCGCAATTGATAACACGCAGTTAAAGTGTGATGATTTATGTGGCGTGGAATATAGCCCGTTAGCGAGTAATTTTAAGATCACGAAGAATGTAGATGTAAACTATATGTTGAAGTGCACGAAACTGAGCTAGTTTTTCTCGCCTCTATCCCCTTGTTCCCATGGCCTCCGTGGGAACGCATGTTTACCTAGATTACTGAGAATTATTTCTCGTCTGCGCTCGTCAAATCAGCTTTAACATTATAAACAGTAGTTTCGCCCTGTCGGCGACTTTACTTTCTCTAGACCAGTAGAGAAAGTAAGCAAAGAGAGCTGGCACCGAATCGCTTTCTCATCCAAATCATACATTGCTTTTATAACGCACCGGCTCTTGCTGGCCATCCATGGCCAGAACGAGCCTAAGCCAAACATCCTGTTTGGCTTTGCTAAAAGCAATCTATGATTTGGGAAAGCTCAACGGCGGGGATTTTCGTAACCACCTTGAACAAGGTTTTATTGTAGCTAAATCAAGAGTCGCTATATCAATTTGTTAAATTAGTATTGAGCTCATGAGGGATAGGGTTCCGGGGCGCTGGCTTCAGC
>NZ_QOCB01000102.1:2501-5058 GCF_003318165.1 Psychromonas sp. B3M02 | reverse complement strand
TATATTGATAATGCGTCAATAGAATAGGCTAACATTATGATTAAGAGTTACAAACGTTTTTTATTGGCTATGTTTATTTGATCCTTATCACTGTCATTAACTATTATGTTGTTTAATGAAAATTTATATACAATGAATCCAAACTTCAAAAGTAACCTATACAAAAAAAGGGGACTTGTTGAAAACAACAAGCCCCCTGAAAAGCGCTATTAATCATTAAACTTGAGATTATTTTTCCCAAGCAAAAGATTCAAACATTGGGTCAACAGGAGTTTTCGCTACGTGGTTAACGTAGTTACTGATTGTTTTCTGTGATAAACCAAGAATCACTTCTAATACTTGTTGTTGACCGTAACCTGCAGCGAAAAAGGCTTCCATTTCAGCAGCAGGTACATTACCACGCTCACGTACCATGCTTAATGTGAAGTCATGTAACGCTTGTAATTTAGCTGTAGGCATTTTATCACCGTTACGTAACGCTTCAGTTAATGCAGCATCCACATTCATAGAGTGAGCAATACCAGTATGAGCTGGTACACAGTAATGACATTCATGCTCAACATTGATGGTTTGCCATACAACCGTTAACTCTTCAGCATCAAAAGATGTGTTCGTGAACTGCTCATGTAATTGTGTGTAAGCTTTTAGAATAGTAGGCGCTTCAGCCATAGTACCGAATAGGTTTGGTACTACGCCCATTTGTTTAACTGCACCTTCAAGAATTGGCTTACTTTGTTCTGGAGCTGTATCTACTGTATGAATTTGAAATTTGCTCATTACTGTTACTCTCTCTAGTGAAAAATGTATTTTGAAGATGTCTCTTCATTAAGTAAGTTCATCATAGTGTATTGTGAACGAGTGTTCAAGTAATTTGTAACGATCGTTCAAAATTAATTTGTAAGTATAACTATTTATTAATCTAGAGTTAAAAAGAGCATGGAATAGTGGTAAACAGGAGGATTGATATTACTTTATAGTGAAGAAAATTGATTAAGCTATTATATTGTTTGTGACAAACCGCTGTTGAGTTAACAGGGCTTAAATATAATAGCTATAGATATTGATACTAATGAAATGGAGAGCCAATAAAAATTTCATTTACAAATTTATTGATGGTGTCGATATTACTGTTCACACGCGCATAAGTACGTAAACCTATGATTTGTACTTGGACATAACTTGCTAACTCTTTAGGATCTTTGTCAGAGGCTATTTCGTCTTGATCAATGGCTTGTGCAATGATCTCAGCAAACTTATCTTCAACATTAGCTAATAATAATTTAGCTTCATCGAGTAATTCTTTATTATCAGCTTCGGTGAGTTCTGAGATAGATTTAACTATCATACACATACAACTTGGTTTGCCTTCTAAGTTGTCGACCACCAGCTTTTTAATGAACAATTTAAGGCCTGCTAAAGGCGTTTCTGATTCTGCTAAACAAGCTTCTAATACTTCGCCTGTTTTATTGGCATAATATTGAATAGATTCTTTAAATAGATTGTCTTTGCTGCCGAAGGTTGCATAAATACTACCTGGACGAAGATCGATGGCGGTTTGTAAATTGCGCATAGACGTACCGTGGTAACCTTTACCCCAGTATAAATTGGTCGCTTTTTGGATTACTTCTTCTCGATCAAACTTGGCAACTTTACTCATAAACAATCTTATTATTTTTAATGGAACACTCGTTCATTATACAACTAAAGGGTCAGGTTACCAAGCGATACAAGGCATTTCTTAAGAACAGATTAAAATAAAAGGGAATGATTTGAGAAAGTATAAAGGGGGATTATTTATCTTTTTTACTATGAAACGCACTCGGCATAACTTCAACACCAACCATCCTTCCTAGTTTTACAATAATTGGGATAGTGATAGGGGCAAAGGGCAGTAATGCAAATACACCTAACCCTAACCCTTTCAAAATATCTAAAAACTGTTCATTTGCTATTTTCATTTCAGATTTAGTGGCTTGCCCCTTTGTATAACGTTTATAGATAACTAGCATTAACTTTGTCTCCTGCTTTTCTTGGGCAAGGGCGACTTTTAATTTAAGCATGGCACGCTTTGTTCTTAAGCGTGCTGCTAGCTTTTGAATTCGAATAACACGAATAGGGGCTTTATGGAATTTGCGTAATGTTTTCATTATTTACTCATTATGAAGCTTTGATAACAGTAAATGTGAAAAGACGTTACTGATAAATAGATTGTTATGCCTTCAGTCTACCTGTTAATTGTATAAACAAACACTAAGTTGTAATCAATTAATAATAAAAATCGTGTTCATATTTCAATATCATCACAAAGTTACTCCGTTTATTTTAGCAGCAGTAGATCGATTCAGAGATAATTGACCTTTACATGTGAATTATCATATATATGATAAAGGAAATATTATTAACTGATGGTAATAACAATGACAAACACGAAAAAATCGACAGTGCTTTTTCTATGTACGGGTAACTCTGCACGTTCACAAATGGCCGAAGCTTTATTACGACATAAGGCTGGCGACCTATTTGAAGTGCACAGCGCTGGTACTCACCCTGAAGCTGT
>NZ_QOCB01000102.1:0-2267 GCF_003318165.1 Psychromonas sp. B3M02 | reverse complement strand
CCTGAAGCTGTGGATAGCAGAGCGTTAGATGCATTGCAAAAATATGGTATTGATGCAAAAGATGTTGTGTCCAAGGATGTGAATACATTTGCAGGTCAAGCTTTTGATTATGTTATTTCCCTGTGTGATAAAGCCAGTGTGGAGTGTAGAAGCTATCCAAATGCAGGTAAACAACTTGCCTGGGATTTTCCAGACCCTAAAACACGCGTTGGAAACCAACCTTTTTATACAACACTCAATGAATTAAATACGCGACTAGCTATGTTTTTATTAGTTGAAGAAAAGCAGGTAAAACAGGTACAAGAAACACTTCAAGATGCACCTTTAACTGAGTTCTTTAAATGTTTAACCGATCCTATTCGTTTAAAAACATTGATGTTATGTCATTACCATGGCGAATTATGTGTTTGTGAATTGATGGAGGCGCTGCAAGAAGAGAGTCAACCCAAAGTGTCACGTAACTTAGCCGTACTTAAAAAAGTTAATATCATTAAAGATAGAAAGCATGGTCAGTGGGTATTTTATAAAATTAATCCTGATTTACCTTTATGGGAAAAATCTGTTATTGCTGAATCAACGGAAAATAATGTGCAAAGTATCGCTGAAGAGTTACATCGTTTGGATGCGATGAAAAATCGCCCAGATCGGGCAAGTTTCTGTAAATAAAAGGTGGGAATATAAAATGGGAGTATTCGAACGTTATTTATCGGTATGGATTGCCATTTGTATTAGTGGAGGTGTATTACTGGGTCTATGGCAGCCTAGTGTGTTTGAAGCCTTAGCTAATTTAGAATTTGCACATGTTAATATTATTGTGGCTGTGTGTATTTGGATGATGATTTACCCGATGATGGTACAAATTGACTTTTCATCCATTAAAGATGTTGGCAAAAACCCGAAGGGGTTAGTCCTGACGGTAGTCATTAATTGGTTGATTAAACCTTTTACTATGGCCGGCTTAGGTTGGTTATTCTTTAATTGGTTATTTGCAGATCTAGTTGATCCCGCTTCTGCACAAGAATACATTGCCGGTATGATTCTGTTAGGGGTTGCACCTTGTACAGCCATGGTATTTGTTTGGTCACAACTGACTAAAGGCGATCCAAATTATACTTTGGTGCAAGTGTCGGTCAATGATGTGATCATGATTTTTGCTTTTGCACCTATTTCCGCTTTGTTATTGGGTGTGAGTGATATTCAAGTGCCCTGGGAAACCTTAATTATCTCCGTGGTCTTATATGTTCTATTACCATTAATTGCAGGGATAGTAACGAGGCATTACCTGTCACTTAAACGTAATGCCGTGGATAGTTTTTTAGCGAAGATCAAACCTTGGTCTGTGGTTGGTTTATTAGCAACTGTGATTCTATTATTTGGTTTTCAAGCCAATACTATTATCGAACAACCTCAAACTATATTATTAATTGCGATACCACTTATTTTACAAACCTATGGTATCTTTTTGATCACCTACATCATTGCCAATAAAATGCAATTACCCCATAACATTGCTGCACCAGCGTGTTTAATTGGAACTTCTAATTTTTTTGAATTAGCCGTTGCCGTTGCTATCTCATTGTTTGGTTTACATTCTGGTGCTGCTCTTGCTACTGTCGTTGGTGTACTCGTTGAAGTCCCTGTGATGCTGTCATTAGTGGCTATCTTGAATAGAAGCCAACGAAACATTAACCAATCTTAACTTATAAATGGAATTAACCATGCAAACACATCCTTATGATATTTTACCATTAGACAATGGTGCACAACTTATTTTCACACCTTGCCCTGGTACAAAAGAGACCAGTATCGATGATGCATTAACAACATTGAAAGATGAAAAAACAGCGATGTTGATTACCTTAATGTTTGATCAAGAGATGGAAAAAAATGCAGTCACTGCGTTACCTGTATCGTGTAAGGAACAGGGTATAAAATGGGTACAGTTACCTATCTTAGATGATGCAGCGCCAGGTGTTGAATTTGAAAGTCAGTGGGCAAAACACAAAGCAGAGATTGTAGAATTAATTAATAATAAAGGGACCATTGCGGTTCACTGTAAAGGTGGCTCCGGCCGAACAGGTTTAGTGATTGGGTTAATTCTATTAGCCTTAGATTGGCCTGCAAAAGAGGTGATAAAAACGGTTCAATCGATTCGCCCTAAAGCCTTATCTCACCCCGTACAGCTTGATTATTTTAATACTTATGCTATCTAATCACACTAATAAGTGATCTAATTTACTTATTAAAAACTTATTTCTTCGTTGTAA
>NZ_QOCB01000010.1 GCF_003318165.1 Psychromonas sp. B3M02 | reverse complement strand
ACCCATTTATAAAGAGTAATCTTTGTTGGGAGAATTAAGATGCGTTTAGATAAATTAACCAGTAAATTTCAATTAGCATTAGCTGATGCTCAGTCTATTGCTCTAGGTCGTGACCATCAATATATTGAGGCCACACATGTCCTATTAGCCATGTTAAATCAAGATGGTGTCGCGATCCGCGGTATCTTGTCTGATCTTGAAATTAATATAAATCTATTACGCTCACAACTATCAACTATGCTCGATAAATTACCTAAAGTATCTGGTATAGGCGGGGATGTGCAGCTATCAAGTCAGCTGGGTATTACCTTTAATCTATGTGATAAATATGCACAGAAAGCCAAAGATAAATTCATCTCTTCTGAACTGTTTCTGGTGGCTGTATGTGAGGATAAAGGTGAGTTAGGAAAAATGCTTAATGAGCTTGGTCTAACTAAGCAAAAAGTCGAAGAGTCATTAAAGAAAATTCGCCAAGGTCAGCATGTTGATGATATAGATGGCCCTGAAAAAGTATTAGATAAATATACTATCGACCTTACCGAGCGTGCTGCAGCAGGTAAACTTGACCCTGTGATTGGGCGTGATGATGAAGTACGCCGTATGGTGCAGGTATTACAACGTCGTACTAAAAATAACCCAGTGATTATTGGGGAGCCTGGTGTTGGTAAAACTGCCATCGTAGAAGGGCTTGCACAACGTATCATTAATGGTGAAGTACCGGAAGGCTTGAAAAATAAACGCGTTCTATCTTTGGATATGGGGGCATTAATTGCAGGGGCTAAATACCGAGGCGAATTTGAAGAGCGTCTAAAAGGGGTATTGGCTGAACTCGCCAAAGAAGAGGGGCAAGTGATCTTGTTTATTGATGAGTTGCATACCATGGTCGGTGCCGGTAAAGGCGATGGTGCGATGGATGCGAGTAACATGCTAAAACCCGCTTTGGCACGCGGTGAACTGCACTGTGTCGGAGCGACAACGCTAGATGAATATCGCCAATATATCGAAAAAGATGCCGCATTAGAGCGCCGTTTTCAAAAAGTACAAGTTGATGAGCCTACTGTTGAAGATACGATAGCTATTTTACGTGGTTTGAAGGAGCGTTATGAGTTACATCATAAGGTGCAGATAACCGATCCGGCGATTGTAGCGGCTGCCACCTTGTCACATCGTTATATTTCCGATCGTCAGCTGCCCGATAAAGCGATTGATTTAATTGATGAAGCAGCTTCTAGTATCCGATTGCAAATGGACTCTAAGCCGGAGCATTTAGATAAATTAGGTCGTAAAATCATTCAATTAACCGTGGAGCAAAAGTCGCTACAAAATGCGACCGATGAAGCCAGCTTGCAACGTTTAAGTGATTTAGACCAGACCTTACAAAGTAAAGGTAAAGAGTATAAAGAACTTGATGAAGTGTGGAAAACTGAAAAAGCCGCGCTATCTGGCACACAAAATATTAAACAAGCGTTAGAGCAAGCGCGTTTAGACCTTGAAGTTGCTAGTCGGGCTGCAGATTTAACGCGTATGTCTGAACTGCAGTATGGTCGTATTCCAGATTTAGAGAAACAGTTAGACCTTGCTTCTCAAGCAGAGATGCAAGAGATGACCTTGTTAAAACACTCTGTGACCGAAAATGAAATTGCCGATATCCTAGCGCATTGGACAGGCATTCCTGTGTCTAAAATGCTTGAAGGCGAACGTGATAAGCTATTAAAAATGGAGAAACACTTACATTCTCAAGTCGTTGGACAAAATGAAGCAATTGAAGCGGTTTCTAATGCGATTCGCCGAAGTCGAGCTGGATTAAGCGATCCAAATCGTCCAATAGGATCATTCTTATTTTTAGGTCCAACGGGGGTAGGTAAAACTGAGTCTTGTAAGGCATTAGCAAGTTTCCTGTTTGATAGTGTTGATAACATGGTACGTATCGATATGTCAGAGTTTATGGAAAAACATGCGGTATCTCGCTTAGTCGGCGCGCCTCCTGGTTATGTTGGTTATGATGAAGGTGGGTACTTAACGGAAGCAGTAAGACGCAAACCTTATTCAGTGATCTTATTGGATGAAATAGAAAAAGCGCATCCTGATGTGTTTAATATTTTGTTACAAGTATTAGATGATGGGCGTTTAACCGATGGCCAAGGGCGTACCGTTGATTTCCGTAATACGGTGATTATTATGACCTCTAATATTGGCTCAGAAGTGATCCAAAATGCGTTCCCACGAGCCGCTTATGACGATGTTAAGAATCAGCTATTAACTATTTTAGGGACCCATTTTAAGCCTGAGTTCTTAAACCGTATTGATGAAACTGTAGTCTTCCATCCATTGAGCGAGAAACACATTAAATCAATTGCAACCATTCAGCTCCATACCTTGCAAACGCGTTTGAAAGCGAAGGGATATCAGTTGATGTTTAATGATGCGTCTATTGATCTGTTAGTCGAAGCGGGTTATGACCCAGTGTACGGTGCTCGACCATTAAAAAGAGCGGTACAACAGTTGCTGGAAAATGCGTTAGCTCAGAAGATATTATCTGGCGAATTAAGCACTAGCCGTCCGATCTTAGTTGATGTAGCAGATGGGCAACTGGTGTTTGTTGAACAGTAGCCGTTTAAAGCTGACTAGTAACCCCTAAAAACCTGAACAGTGATGTTTAGGTTTTTTATTAGACTTTTATTCTTTGTAGCAGATCGCCTTCATAAATGGCTTGTTTGGTTAATGCAAACGCAGCTAGAGTAGGATCGGTTGCTAATGTTGTAGGGATCACCGATAAATGGTCATGAAAGTCAGGTAAAGTTTGTGTCTCTGTGCATGCTTTGACTGTATCAAACACTAGGTTACCGGCTAGGGTTATCTTGCCTGTGATGACGATTTTTTCTGGGCTTAATAAATTCACTAAAATAGCAATGCTTTTGCCTAAGTAGGTGGCAGCTTGTTGTACTATCGACTGACATAAAGGATCTTTATCTATTGCTGCTAAATAGATATCCTCAATAGTAAAATCTGAAATATTAAGTGAAGAGGGGCTACCTGCTGAGATTGCTGCTTTTACTTTGTCAAAAATAGCGTTGTCACTCACTTCTGTTTCTAAACAACCTATATTGCCACAGTGGCACTGTTTACCATTAGGGTTGATCTGAATATGACCAATTTCACCAATATTACAGCTTTTTCCTAATAACACTTTACCTTCCATGATCACACCAGAACCAACACCATGATGCACACTCACTAGTATTGAGTCTTGGCATTGTTGTGTAGCACCAAAGTAATGCTCTGCTAATGCAAGGCAACGAGTATGATTACCAATAAACGTTGGAATATTAAAAGCTTTTTGTATCTCTTCTACTAATGCGATGTTCTGTAAGGGGTAAGTTGCATGGTAAATCACTGTGCCAGTGTTAGGGTTCACCAAACCGGAAATGGTCATGGAAATCGCTGAGATCTTTTCATTAATCAACGCCGGTTGCGTGATGAATTTGGCTATTTCAGAGACAAAAAACTCAATTAAATTAATACTATTATCGAGTAGAGGTATGGTGACCTGTTTACTGAGTTGCTTTGCGCCAGATAATTTATAATGAGCAATGGAGAGTTGGGTTTGCCCTAATCTAATCGCGATAACATTAATGTTATGTGCATTGGGTGCAAGAGAAATCGCTCGTCGACCACCTGTTGAGGCTTGTAAGTCTACTTCAGAGATTAAGCCATTTTCCATCAACTGGCGGGTTATTTTGGTGACACTGGCTGGCGCTAAATGACTGATCTTAGATATTTTTACACGAGAAATAGGGGCATATTGTTCAATGACTTTATAAATAGTCGCACTATTAAGTTGCTTTACCTGATCAAGGTTAACGATAGTGCTCATTGTGTTTGCCTCGTCCCCTACATTCATTCCATCTCTTCCTTTTAGTATCACTAATTTAAGCCGTCACTTTATGATACCCGTTAACAATGGTCGCGGTCACATTAAATTGCTGATCAAAAATTGCTAAGTTAGCTACTTTTCCTGCTTCAATGCTACCTAATTTGTGTTCTACTGCAATCGCTTTGGCTGGGTAGGTAGTTGCCATTCTAATCGCTTCATCCAAGGCAATACCTACTTGTTCAACACATTGTTGAATGGACTCTATCATGGTGACTGCTGAGCCGCCTAAAGTACCATCTTTACCAACACATTTTCCATTTTTGTAAAATACCTTGGTACCAACAAAATCAAACTGTTCAATATCAGCCCCGGCAGCCGCGGTGGCATCGGTAACTAAGATCAACTTATCACCTAGCAAGCGTTTAGATATACGGATATTTTCGTAAGCTACGTGGAAACCGTCAACAATAATACCTGCATAAATTTGATGATCGTAAACCGCACCCACTAAACCAGGCTCTCTACCTGTCATGGGAGACATGGCATTAAACAGGTGTGTGGCAAAACTAGCTCCCTGTGCGATAGCTAAGCTCGCTTGTTGATAACTGGCATTTGTATGCCCTAATGAAACAACAATACCCGCATCACTTAATTGTTTGATAAATTTAAGCGGCATTTTTTCTGGTGCAGTCGTTATTTTTTTCACTATATCTGCATTGTTGCAAATCAGATTAATCATCTCTGTTTCTGCGGGGCGTATCCATTGAGTGGGGTGAATACCTTTCTTTTCTTGATTGATATAAGGCCCTTCTAAATGTAAACCTAACACTTCATTGCTGGTGGTCTGCATATAATGACGCGTCGCCAATAGCGCATCTTTAATACCTTGGTCGCTGTCAGTAATAAACGTCGGGAGAAAGCTTGTTGTACCTGACTTTAGGTTTGCAGCTTGCATCGTTGAGAGTGTTTGCTCACTTTCTGCACCATTAAACATCACTCCACCACAGCCATTAAGCTGTAAATCGATAAAGCCAGGGCTGATATGTTGCCCTTGTACATCGATTTGAGTTATTGCTGATGATAAATCTGCAATAGGCACAATTGCATTAATGAATTGCCCTTCAATAATCACTGCGTGATCTTTTAGAACTGATTCAGGGCTATAGATAATGCCATTAACCAATGCATACATGTTTACTTTCTCCATAAAATAGCCAGGCTATAGATTACCTAGGTTATCGGCTTCTACTTCTGTGAAATAATTTAAGGTTTTAACTTTTAGTTCGATGGTCGCATCTGCATCGCAGACAACCACAACCTTAGGGTGGAGCTGTAAGGCGCTCACTGTCCATTGCTGATTTACTGACCCCTCAACGGCGGCGTGTAATGCTAACGCTTTAGCGTGACCAGTGACAAGCGTTAAAATCTCTTCTGCATCTAAAAGGGTCGCAACGCCTATGGTTAAAGCCTGTTTAGGAACTTGATTGACGTCGTTATCAAAAAAACGCGAGTTAGCTAAGCGTGTATTAGAAGTTAAAGTTTTTGGGCGCGTACGCGAAGCGAGTGAGGATCCTGGTTCGTTAAAGGCGATATGACCATCATTTCCCATTCCCCCCATAAACAGATGGATTTTACCATACGACTTTATTTTCTCTTCATAACATTGACACTCGGCATTCAGATCTGTTGCTTGCCCATCGAGTAAATGAATGTTCTCTTCTTGAATATCTACATGGTTAAAGAAGTTGTTAAACATAAAGCTATAGTAACTTTCGGGGTGAGTACGTGGCAAACCAACATACTCATCCATGTTAAAAGTCACCACGTGTTTGAAGCTCACTTCACCTGCTTGATAAAGTGCAATTAATTGCTGATAAGTTGTTAATGGTGTGCCACCCGTTGGTAAACCCAGTACAAAAGGACGGCTAGCCGTAGGCTGAAATTGATTAATTTTGTTGACTATATATCGTGCGGACCACTGGCCAACATGTAATGAGTTTTCAAGTGGAATTAGACGCATGTTTATCTCCAAATCATAAATAAAGTAATTAATTCGCGTTGATAATTAAGTTGATTGTAATAGCTTGCTAAACATAATGCTAGTACAATTTTAAGTGACCCATGTCACATAAACTCTTTGTTTTATTTGCACCTCATAGGAAAAACTTTAGAGTCATAGCTTGTTTTATAGACATGTTCAGGTATTTTATAGGTTATTTATTACAAATTGAAATAAATAATTATCGATGCAAATTAAGTTGAGTTATCAAGGAGCGTTACAGTGAATATATTAGGATATATGCAAAAAGTCGGAAGAGCGTTAATGGTGCCCGTTGCAGTATTACCTGCTGCCGCCATTTTAATGGGGATCGGTTACTGGATAGATCCTAATGGTTGGGGAGGGGATTCACCTTTAGCTGCTTTTTTGATTAAAGCAGGTGCTGCTGTTATTGATAACATGGCGTTATTGTTTGCTGTTGGTGTCGCCTATGGTATGTCTAAGGATAAGGATGGTGCGGCTGCATTATCGGGCTTGGTTGGCTGGTTAGTGGTGACTACTTTGTTATCGCCTGGCGCTGTTGAACAAATTACTGGTGAAGTTGCTCATGCCTCTTTTGGTAAAATTGAAAATCAATTTGTTGGTATTTTGATTGGTATTATTTCCGCTGAGTTATATAACAAGTTTTCAGATGTAGAGTTACATAATGCTTTATCGTTTTTCTCTGGACGACGTTTAGTACCGATTGTGGTCTCGATTGTGATGATCATTGTCTCGTTTATCTTAATGGCGATTTGGCCTGTGATCTTCTCTGGTTTACAGCATTTTGGAGAAAGCATTTCTGAAATGGGTGATATTGGTGCTGGAATTTATGCCTTTTTCAATCGTTTATTAATCCCCGTAGGATTACATCATGCATTAAACTCTGTATTTTGGTTTGATGTAGCTGGTATTAATGATATTCCTAACTTCCTTGCTGGTCAGGAAACCATTGCACAGTTTGCTGCGGAAGGAAAAACAGCATTAGGCACAGTCGGTATGTACCAAGCGGGCTTTTTCCCAATCATGATGTTTGGTTTGCCTGGCGCCGCCCTAGCGATTTACACTGCTGCTCGCACAGAGCATAAACAAAAAGTGGCATCTATTATGTTAGCCGCTGCATTAGCCTCTTTTTTCACAGGGGTTACTGAGCCGTTAGAATTTTCCTTTATGTTTGTTGCGCCATTATTGTATGTCGTGCATGCCGTACTTACTGGGATCTCAGTATTTATCGCTGCTAACATGGAGTGGATTGCAGGTTTTGGTTTCTCTGCAGGCTTAGTTGATATGGTACTTTCTTCGCAAAATCCGTTAGCGAAACAATGGTATATGTTATTAGTTCAAGGTATTGTGTTCTTTGTTATCTATTACTTTGTTTTCTTGGGGTTAATTAAAACTTTAAACCTGAAAACACCTGGGCGTGAAGAACATGAAGAGTCGCAAGCAGAAACTGAAACTAAGGTAGCGCAGGATAGTGATACATTAGCCAATGATTATATTGCTGCATTGGGCGGTATCAAAAATATCGAAGTGATTGATGCTTGTATTACTCGCCTACGTTTGACGCTTAAAGATCGTAATATTATTAAAGAGGCTAATTTAAAAATGCTGGGTGCAATGGGCGTGGTTAAATTAGGTGAAAAGAATCTCCAAGTGATTATTGGTCCTCAGGCTGAAAGTATCGCTAATCGTATGAAATTATTAAAATAATGTTACTTAATTTTTAGCTTTAGAGAGGCACGCTTTGCGTGCCTTTTTTGTTTCTGGAAGTGGCCCATTAATAGCCAATTTTAACTTACTTATTTAATGTGCTTTATTTAACTACTGTATATCGTGCTGATAGTAGGTATTTTCTATGATTTAACTTGAGCTTAAGCCAAGAATATACGATGATTGTTGTTTTTATGAATCATGTCTTTTAGAGGTCAAAATGTCCGAGTTGGAAACACGCCCAAGTAACTTTATACGCACTATTATTGAAAACGATCTTGAGAGTGGTAAACATCAGACAATTCATACACGTTTCCCACCTGAGCCTAATGGTTACCTGCACATTGGTCATGCTAAATCTATCTGCTTAAACTTTGGTTTAGCTGAGGATTACCCAAATGCTGCCTGTAACTTACGTTTTGATGATACTAACCCAGTTAAAGAAGATGCAGATTATGTTGCTGCTATTGAAAAAGATGTGTCTTGGTTAGGTTTTGAATGGCAAGGTGACGTTCGTTACTCTTCAAACTACTTTGAACAGCTTTTTGATTATGCAGTAGAGTTAATTGAAAATGATAAAGCGTATGTTTGTGAATTAAATGCAGAACAGACACGTGAGTACCGTGGTACTTTGACCTCACCGGGTAAAAACAGCCCATTCCGTGATCGTCCTATTGCAGAAAGCTTAGATCTATTTAATCGTATGCGAGCAGGTGAATTTGAAGAAGGCGCGATGATGTTACGTGCTAAAATCGACATGGCTTCACCGAATATGAAAATGCGTGATCCGGTCATTTACCGCATCCGTTTTGCACATCATCACCAAACAGGTGACAAATGGTGCATCTACCCAATGTATGACTTCACACACTGTATTTCTGATGCGATCGAAGGCATCACACACAGTTTGTGTACATTAGAGTTTGAAGATCATCGTCCACTATATGACTGGGTATTAGCTAATATCAGTATTGAGTGTAAACCACGTCAAATTGAGTTTTCACGCTTAAATTTGCAATATACTTTAACTTCTAAACGTAAGTTAAATGCGTTAATCGAAGAAAACATCGTAACAGGTTGGGACGACCCTCGCATGCCTACTATTTCTGGTATGCGTCGCCGTGGTTACCCTGCTGGTTCACTGCGTGAGTTTGCTAAACGTATCGGTGTGACTAAGCAAGAAAATACGGTAGAACTTGCTTCATTAGAAGCTTGTGTACGTGAAAACTTAGAAGCTAACGGCGCACGTGCAATGGCCGTCATTGACCCAATTAAAGTGACTATCTCAAACTACGAAGAAGGTAAACTAGAGCAATTGATCGCACCTGCTCACCCTAAAGACGAAAGTATGGGGACACGTACGATTCCTTTCTCTCGTGAGTTGTATATTGATGCCGCTGACTTCCGTGAAGAAGCCAATAAAAAATACAAACGTTTAGTATTAGGTAAAGAAGTACGTCTACGTAATGCTTATATGATCAAAGCAGAAGAAGTGGTTAAAGATGAAGAAGGTAATATTACGGAAATCATCTGTTCATATGACCCAACAACATTAGGTAAAAACCCTGAAGATGGACGTAAACCAAAAGGGGTTATTCACTGGGTAAGTGTTGCATCGAATCACCCAGCAGAATTCCGTATTTACGACCGTTTATTCTCGGTAGAAAATCCTGCTGCTGCTGAAGATATTCATACGGTACTTTACCCTGAATCATTAGTAGTGAAGCATGGTTTTGTGGAAAATAGCTTAGTAGACGCACAACCGGAAGTTGCTTACCAATTTGAGCGTGAAGGTTACTTCTGTGCAGATAACCAAGATTCAAGTGCTGAACACTTAGTATTTAACCGTACTGTTGCACTTCGAGATTCATGGGCTGGTTAGTACCTACTCACTATCACTTTGAAAGCCTGCTTTAAGCAGGCTTTTTATTACCTTTTTTATTGTTTTTTAATACTTTCTCAGAATATCCTGCAGTTTAATATTGTCTAAACCACCCATTTTATTAAGTTGAGCTAATAGTAACTCTGCGCAAGCAAGCGCATCAGTTAAGGCATTATGTGCTGAATAAATTGGTAGGTGGTAACGCTCTCGACAGGCATTTAATCTTAACTCGCCATTTTTTATATATTGATTTTTCCGGTTTAAACGCTGTTTTTCTAGCTGTAAGGTGTCAATGGCAAAGAGTTGTTGTATTGGCCCCCCTAACTTTAATAAAGCCTGCTCTAGAAACTGTATATCAAGTAATGCATGATGAGCAACCAGCACTTTATCCTGACATTGTTGCAACAACCACTCTATAATTTCTGAGGTCGCTAAGGCTTCTGTTAAATCTCTATCATGTACCCCATGAATAGTGGCACTCTGTCCAACACTACCTTGAATTTTTAGTAGCTTATATTGCGCATATTTAGGTTTAATTTGCCCGTTTATAATGGGGATAACACCAATACTTACCATCTCATCTTTTTTATGATTTAGCCCCGTCATCTCGATGTCTAAGGCTAATAAGTTAAGGTTGACGATTGGCTGATGTAGTTGGGTTAAGAGATATTGATAATGTGTTTTTAAGTGAGTGGGTTTATTGGACTTAGTGTTGTTAATAAGCCGTTTTAATTTGTACTGTAAGTGCCATTGCTGAAACATTAAAACTGCCTTAAGAATTTTAGTTTTATGGTACTTTGCGCCTCATAAATCACTTTAAAAGCATCCTTAAGTTGATGCCTTACTAGAGAGGAAAGGCTGTCGGGTAAAATGTAATTTGAAACTGTTTGTGCGTGGTCAAATTGATGCCCTTGATTGATGAGGCGTTTATGGGCGATAAACTCCCAAGCATCTAATAAATTCATGGCTAACTCTTTATCAATGGCAGACTGTTTAATTAAGCTTTGAATCCGTTTGTTAGTGTTCACTTCTTCGATACCAGCTGATAATGCATATACTCTAACAATATCATTAATTAACGCATTACCTTTATGTTTAAGGTCGATACCTTTTACTTCACTACCATCTCGTTCAAGCACAAAACTACGGAAAAAGCCTAATGGTGGTGTTGATTGCAGCGCATTTTGACTCATTGCAGCAATGAAAATATCATTGTTGCAAGTTCGACTTAGTACACTCTTTTGTAATTGCTCAAACAAACGTATATCACCGCAAATAGGGCGCATATCAAAGAAGATAGAAGCGTGTAATAACGCAGTGGGATCTGGCGTTTTTATCCATTGAGAAAACTGTTGTAACCATTGCTGTAGCGAGAGTTGCCATTCTGGATTTTGTGCCATGATATTGCCTGGGCAAAAAGGGAAGCCACACTCGTTCAATGCACTACAAACATATTCAGACAGCTGCTTAAAATATTTAGCCTCTTGTTCATTGGTTTCTTTTTCTAGTATTAGCGCATTATCTTGGTCTGAGCCTGCCATTTGATCCTGGCGTCCTTGAGAACCAAAGGATAACCAACAAAAACGCATCGGCTCGGGGCCAATATCCTGTTGTTTTAATGAAATTAAACGACGCGTTAAGGCATCTGTTACTGAGGTTAATATCCGGCCTATTTCACTAGCTTTGGCATCACTACTGATCAAGTTATATAATAAATCTGGTATTTTTTGACTAACTTGAATTAAAGACTCAAGGTCTGGTTGGCGTTGTATCTGTCCAATTAATAATAAAGGTTGTGAGCTTTGGCTTCGAATGAGGTCGGTGCTGGTAATCATCGCAATAGGTTGATTTTCACTCATCACGGGTAAGTGGTGGATATTGTTTTCACTCATTTTTAGCATCGCTTCAAAAATAAGAGAATCAGTTTCAATGGTTGCTGGGTCTTTGGTCATGGCTGTAGTAACCAATGTATTGCCATCTAAACCTTTAGCTAATACACGATTACGTAAATCTCGATCTGTTAAAATACCACATAATTGACCATTTTCTTCGACCACCAACGAGGATAAGCGATGATTGGCCATTAATAGTGCGGCTTCATGAATACTGGCCTTGGGTGAGATAGTGGTCAGTTGTTTAGACATGATATTGGTAATGCGTGCGGTATTAATAGCGCTGCGATTTAAAGAGCCTTGGTCACGTAATCGTTTTGCAAAGGCGCGATTAAAAAAACGGTCAAATTGATAACAATCGGCACGTAATTGATCAAATATTTTCGCCGGTAGGTGGTATACCAATCCATCTTCTAAAATATGCACTTGATTAACGACCTTTTCTCCAGAAAGCATGCCGCTAAAACCAAAAAATTGTCCCTCTCCTATTCGATCAATCAATTCACCTTGTTGAGTACTGACTTCAAAAGCGCCACTACGTACGATATACAGTTGTGCTTCATTAGTATCCACATGTACTAGCTTCTGTGATTTGCTGTAGTACACAATAGTTAATGCTTTACAGCATTGTTTAATAGTTTGTTCATGGAGCATATCAAAAGGGGCTAACTTGCGCATAAAGTCAAAAATGGGTTGAAGCTCGCTATTATCCATATCTGCCTTTTCCTTATCCATCTCAGATTTATGTCGGTTATTTTTTGTTAAAAAAAAAGCGCCGAAGCGCTTTAAATTGAGATTACTCTAATGCTCTTGTGCTTCACCTGCTCCTTTAGGGAATCGAATAGACTCGACCATATCAACCACAGCTTGTGGTGTTGGCGCTGTCATTTTGCAGACTAAGATAGCTACTGCAAAGTTAACCACCATACCTAGCATACCTATACCTTCAGGAGATATACCAAATAACCAGTTTTCAGAGACATTACCTGCAGGGTTAATAAATTTAAAGTAAACGATATAAACCGTTGTAAACAATAAACCAGCTAACATCCCTGCGATAGCACCTTCTTTATTCATTTTTCTAGAGAAAATACCCATAGTGATCGCTGGGAATAAAGAGGAAGCGGCAAGACCAAAGGCGATTGCAACCACCGCAGCCACAAAGCCTGGCGGATTAATACCAAAGTAACCGGCCATGATAATACCTGCTGCAGAGGCTATCCGCGCATACATAAGCTCCTTTTTATCGGAAATATTGGGCATTAAGTTCTTTTTCAGTAAGTCATGTGAAACAGACGTTGAAATAACTAGTAGCAGGCCTGCTGAAGTAGATAATGCAGCTGCTAAACCACCCGCAGCCATTAATGCAATAACCCATGCAGGTAAATTTGCCATTTCTGGAGTTGCCAATACGATAATATCGCGGTCTACATTCATCTCATTTGTTTCTGTATTTGAGTAGAACATTTTACCGTCGTTATTTTTATCATCCCATTTGATTAACCCTGTTTTCTCCCAGTTTTCAATCCAAATTGGCGCTTCAGCATGGGGGACACCTTGGCTTTCTGGACCATTAATTGACTGAATCATGTTTACACGAGAGAAAGAGGCAAGTGCTGGAATAGTGGTGTACATAATCGCGATAAACAATAATGTCCACCCAGCAGAACTACGTGCATCTTTTACTTTTGGAACAGTAAAGAAACGTACAATTACATGCGGTAAACCAGCGGTACCAAACATTAATGCACCGGTAATAAACAGCACATCAATCATATCTTTAGAGCCTTGGGTATATTGTGCAAAGCCTAACTCTGTAGACAGCCCATCAAGCTTATCAAGTAAATAGACACCCGAGCTATTACCCGTTGCGTCAAGTAACTCAGCACCGAAACCTAGTTGCGGGAAGATATGCCCTGTCATCATGATGGAAAGGAAAACGGCAGGTACCATGAAGGCAAAAATCATCACACAGTATTGTGCTACTTGTGTATAAGTAATGCCTTTCATACCGCCTAACACGGCATAGAAAAATACCACGCACATGCCGATATATACGCCAGTATCAACATCTACTTCTAAGAAGCGAGAGAATACTACGCCTACACCACGCATTTGACCGGCAATATAGGTAAAACTAATGAAGATTGCACAGACAACGGCAACAGTGCGTGCTGATTGAGAGTAGTAACGGTCACCGATAAAGTCAGGCACGGTAAATTTACCAAATTTACGAAGGTAAGGAACCATTAATAAAGCCAATAATACATATCCACCGGTCCAGCCCATGATATATACACTACCATCATAACCAACAAAAGAGACTATCCCTGCAAGTGAGATAAATGAAGCCGCTGACATCCAGTCTGCCGCGGTAGCCATGCCATTTAAAACCGGTGGGACCCCCCCTCCAGCAACGTAAAACTCTTTGGTTGATCCTGCTCGTGATTTAATTGCAATGCCAATATAAAGTGCGAAGGTAATGCCAACTACGATATAGGTTAATGTTTGAACATCCATCTTTATAACTCCTTGTTATTCGTCAACACCATATTTTTTGTCGAGAGCGTTTGAGCCCTTTACATATACAAAAATCAACAGTAAAAAGACGTAGATGGAGCCCTGTTGAGCGAACCAAAACCCTAATTTAAATCCCATGAAGCTGAATTCATTTAATATATCAACGAGTAATACACCACAGCCAAATGAGACAAATGCCCAAATAGCTAATAGCTTGAGTACTAGCTTGAGGTTTTCATCCCAATACCCTTTTGCTTTTTCTTCATTTTCAAAACTCACTGTTATTCTCCTTAATGTTATTAATCAGAAAAGGGACTAAGAATGAGCTTTATTTTTGTATTTAAAAGGATCACTTTAAAACCTAAAATAAACTTTCACTTTTAATCACTTAACTGCATTGCTAAAGAAAAAAATCTTCCATTTCGTCAAGTCGCTGTTAATAGTATGTTAATTTTTTTGTTTATCTATGGAGTGATGCAGAGCTAGATCATGTTTTGTTGAATAAAAAATGAGCTGTTAATCACAATAGTTATCTATTGAATTATTTTTGTGAGCTAAGATTATTTTTTGATGGGAATCGTTAAAAAAATTTAATAAGTAGATCACTATTTTAAATAAGCATCTAAAATTAAAATTAAGAAGGGATTATAGAACTTGTTTTATGAGTTTATATCTAAATTTTTAAGCTATTTAATTATTTATCAATGGCTTATCATTTACAGGTAATTTAATACTCATTTGCATGGTAGCGTGAGCTGATAAGTAGTAAATTATTAAAACAACAAAAATAAAAAATAATGGAATATTTAAGGTGGGTGTACAGTGATGGAATTTAATACAATGTTGAGTCAATTATCAGAACAAGATGGTTCTGACCTTTATTTAGCAACGGGCGCGCCTCCTTCAGCTAAATTTCAAGGAGAATTGATTCCACTAAGTGAAATATCTTTTAAGCCAGGTGATGTTAAGGCTATTGCTTATGACATTATGGATCCTGAGCAAATAGAAGAGTTTGAACATACTTTAGAGATGAATTTAGCTATTTCTATCGGTGGAATAGGGCGTTTTCGTGTCAATATATTTAAACAGCGCAATGACGTCTCTATTGTTGTTCGTAATATTAAAATTAATATCCCTAAGTTTGCTGATTTAAGGTTACCTGAAATACTAAAAAAGGTAGTGATGGCTAAAAATGGTTTGATACTGTTTGTTGGCGCGACGGGGTCAGGTAAATCAACTTCACTAGCGGCTTTAATTGATCACCGTAATGAAAACTCATCTGGGCATATTGTAACCATTGAAGATCCCGTTGAGTTCGTTCATCGACATAAAAAAAGCATTATTAATCAAAGAGAAGTAGGGGTTGATACCCGAAGTTTTCATGCTGCGCTGAAAAATACATTAAGACAGGCTCCTGATGTTATTTTAATCGGTGAAATACGTGATACTGAAACCATGGAGCATGCATTAGCTTTTTCTGAAACGGGGCATTTAGTGTTATCTACACTGCATGCAAATAATGCAAACCAAGCGATTGACCGTATTATTAACTTTTTTACCGAAGAGCGACGTGCACAGTTATTAATGGATTTAGGTAATAACTTGAGGGCCTTTGTTTCTCAACGTTTAATTCCCACCATTGATGGTAAACGTTGTGCTGCCATTGAAGTCATGATGGGCACATTAACCATTCGAGACATGGTAAAACGCGGGCACTTTGAAAGCTTAAAAGAGGTGATGGAAAAATCTAAAGAGTTAGGAATGCAAACTTTTGACAGTGCTTTATTCGATTTAGTGAAGGAAGGTTTAATCAGTGAGCAAGAGGCGATTAAAAACTCTGATTCTCCGACTAACTTAGCACTTAAATTTAAATTGGATAAAGGTAATTTTGTTGAAGCTGACGTGCAACCTAAAGCTAAAAGTAGCCTGAGTTTAGAGCCAAAGGGATTGGGTGACCTTAACGATTTAACTTATTCGTAATTTTATAAGAATCAACACTAGTATTAATTAAGCGCTTCGGCGTTTTTTTATTGTCTATTTAACGAGAGCTAATAATAGATAAAAGAATGCTGTGTTAGATAATTTATTAAAATATAGATAAGTATAATGTTTGGATTTTATATTATAAATAGAAAAAATATTTGAAAGGTAAACGTTTATACACTGTTGGCGGAGTGGACGGGACTCGAACCCGCGACCCCCGGCGTGACAGGCCGGTATTCTAACCAACTGAACTACCACTCCTCCGAGTGTATAACAGTTATGTCTCTTTTCGATATTAATCGGTGGCGGGACAGACCAGTTATTTTTATCACTTTTTAATCGTTGTGATTACGATTTAACACACTGTTGGCGGAGTGGACGGGACTCGAACCCGCGACCCCCGGCGTGACAGGCCGGTATTCTAACCAACTGAACTACCACTCCACGAGTGTGTTACAGTTATCTCTTTTTCAAATTAATGATTGGTGAAATAAACCAATAAGCTTTTATATAATACTGTTGGCGGAGTGGACGGGACTCGAACCCGCGACCCCCGGCGTGACAGGCCGGTATTCTAACCAACTGAACTACCACTCCACTGGAGTATTACAGTTCAAGCTTTGATAATTATCTACCATCTATTTAAAGATGAGTTGGCGGAGTGGACGGGACTCGAACCCGCGACCCCCGGCGTGACAGGCCGGTATTCTAACCAACTGAACTACCACTCCACGTGATAATCATCAGTTCAACATTTAGATTTTTCTAGAAAATAGTGACCAAAACATATTTATAAAATAAGTATTGGCGGAGTGGACGGGACTCGAACCCGCGACCCCCGGCGTGACAGGCCGGTATTCTAACCAACTGAACTACCACTCCAGAAAAATCAACGTTACATAATATGCAACTCAGTTGAGGCGCAGATAATACGGAGTTGCAGGTACTGAGTCAATAACGAAAAACAAAAAAAACACAATATTTACAAGGTAAAAGGTCTAACTGCTGCTTTTATCGCCATAGCGTTTATTTTTTAACTTTATTTTCATCCATTTCTAATGGTTTTAGCTCATCTAAAGAAAGAGTGTCCAGTGATAACTCTCCTTCAGATAGTAATTTTTTCTGTTTTCTCTTAAGGAAAAATAGCACCAGCGCAACAGTAATAACAATTAAAACAATAAGTACTAAAACGATTACCCATAAATATTGAAATCCACTGTCTGTTTCTTGTTCTATTTCAATTAACGGCTCATCAGCTTGTTGTGCAGTATCAACTGGTGCTGATACTTCGGTTGTTGATGGTGTTGGGGCAACCGTTGGTTCTGGTTCTTCAAGCTGAAATTGATATTCAGGTAAAACAAAGCTAATTTCACGACCATCTAAGGTATTGGCAAAAATCGTTCCTGAGAAGGTATATGCATTATGTGGGAGCGTTTTTTTGATAGAAATACTGTTTTCAGTAATGGTTTGGTCGCTAAAGTGTATTAATAATTGTTCTTTAGTGTTTAAAGTTGGGTTGGTGATCATTCCATCTACAATTACCGAGTTAGGGTCGATCTCAGATGTGTCAATATTAAAGATAAAATGTGCATCATCGCTTTTGTCGTCAACTTGTTGAATATGGTAGGTAATCGGTTGAGGGAATACAACAATGTCAGCATTGTATCCTCGTGTAAAAATATTGTTCTTAGTTTTAACACTTAACAGATACCGCCCCGGATCAAGATCCATGAATATATGCGTGGTTAATTCCCCATCAAAAGGTAAAGAGTCGTAGTATTCACCGTTATCTTGATAAAGTGAGATAAGGTCTTGGTTGTCATTAACTAAGGTAGCAGTTAGTCGAGCACTACGTAAAAAATCCTTGTCAGTCATTACCTTACCGTCATTCATTAATGACACATAAGTGGTGAGAAACTCTTTTTGGTATACTTTAAGCGGCAGCTTTTTAACTTTTAGTTTGACTGGGCTTAATAATTGAATACGGTTATCACCATTTAATGTGGCAATGGCTTGCCATGGACCTGGCATGGGGTTTTGCACGGTAATAATATCTTGGTTACGGTTATTAACCCAAGCGACTTGATCTTCAGGGTGGCGTTGAGCATACCATTTACTGCCATCCGGTTTAACCAACACTACCTTTTGTGGATGCGCAGCATGGTTAAGTATAATAGTCACTTGTTCGGTCTTGGGATCTATTCTGAAACGATTATCTAGTAAAGATATGTCATTAGGCGCATAAATTGTGTGTGCCATGGCACTGAATGCTGAAAATATTAAGCCTATAACTGCTATCCATTTACTATTGATTACCGCCATAAACAACTCCCTGATTTCGCCACTAAGTCTAATCGAGACTCATGGGCTGTTAACTCTTCTTGATTTGCATGAATAATAGGTAGCGGAGACGAAGTTTGACGTAAGCGTCGTCCGGTATCGTTACTGCCTGATTCATTATTTGCTAGATTAAGGTCTTTCTGTCCGCCTGACATTAATAGGTAAACATCAGCAAGGATCTCAGCATCTAATAATGCTCCGTGTAAGACACGGTGCTTATTATCAATACCATAACGGTCACATAACACGTCCAAATTGTTTCGCTTACCAGGAAACATTTTTTTAGCCATCTCTAATGTATCGGTAATAGTAGAGATTTCTGCAGTCGGTTGTGTCTTTTTATTTAAAAAACGAAATTCTTGATCCATAAAGCCAACATCAAAGGGCGCATTATGGATAACTAAATCAGCTCCTTTAATAAAGTCGATGAATTCATCTGCTATTTCTGCGAAGCGTGGTTTGTCATATAGAAATTCATCAGTGATACCATGTACTGCCATTGCTTCTGGATCAATAAGCATATCCGGTTGAATATAAACATGGTAATGACGACCCGTTAAGCGGCGATTAATCACTTCCACACAGCCAATTTCAATAATGCGATGCCCTACGTATATCTGACCATCTTTATTCATACCTGTGGTTTCAGTATCTAATACAACTTGTCGGGTGAGTTTACTTGTGTTCATAGCCATCTCTATTTATAGTTGTTGCGCAGTTTGCTCTGCTTAATTTGCTGAGTATTAATGTACTAGTCTAACAAATTTATGTGATGGTAATAATGAAAAAAATCCAACTTTATACAGATGGTTCATGTCTTGGTAATCCTGGTCCAGGTGGCTATGGCGCTATTTTAATTTTTAATGAGCATCGCAAAGAGTTGTCTGCTGGTTATGAGAGAACCACCAATAACCGAATGGAGATGCTTGCATGTGTAAAAGGACTAGAGAGTTTAACTGAGCCTTGTGAAGTGGATATCACTACAGATAGTCAATATGTTCGCCAAGGGATCACACAATGGATCCATAATTGGAAAAAACGTGGTTGGAAAACAGCAGCTAAAGCACCAGTTAAAAATGTAGATCTATGGAAAGCATTAGACGCCGCTCAAGAAAAACATACAGTACGCTGGCATTGGGTTAAAGGGCATTCGGGGCACCCAGAAAATGAGCGATGTGATGACTTAGCTCGAGAAGCTGCGGAAGCAAACCCTACCCAGGTAGACCAAGGGTTTGATGGTTAAGATTGCGTTTTAGAGTGTGATTGTTTAGTGGCAACCGGGCGACGATTGATGATCGGTTTGTTAAATTTAAAACCTGTTTTAATTGGTGTCATGGGCGTACATTGTTTTTTGGCGACAATAAAATAAATGCTGCAAAAGGTAGAGAGGTATTGTCGACCTATTTTTTCTATCAAGGCTAATACGGCATTTTTGGGTTGTGGTGAAATGTAATCAAAGTGCTGTTTTTGTTTGATCTCAAAGCCTAATAAATGCAACCAATCAATGACTCGGTTTGGTGCGAATAAACGAGCCGTATGTTCACTTTTTGAAGAGAGCAGTGAGCGGCAGCCAAATAAACTGTAAGGGTTAAAGCCACTGATGATTAATATTCCATCCAGTGTTAATACCCTGTCTATTTCACGTAACAGCTGATGAGGGTCGCTAGAGAAGTCGAGCTCATGAACCAAAATACATAAGTCAATGGTGGCATTCTGAAACGGCAAATGATGTAAGTCACTTCGTAAACCAATATCTTCACCATCTTGAGCACAATTAATTTGATGGCGAATAGGGCATTTATTGGTTTTTAATTGTGTGCTTAAATGACCTAACTTTAATAGATGATAGCCAAAACAATGTGAGACTGTATTGTCTACCAAATGTTGGGTTTGTGCTTGTAAGTAACGTCCATTACTAAGTTGTAACCAGTCTGTGATAGGTGCTAACTTACGTGACGTTTTTGCTATTTTCATCTGTTTTCACCCCCTAAACTGAAAAAGTTGAGATTAATTATGTTTACTGTATTAACTATACCTGCTTTTGATGACAACTATATTTGGCTTGTTAAAGATAGTCAAAGTCAACGCTGTGTTGTTGTTGATCCCGGTGACGCAACCCCTGTATTAGAAATATTATCTGCACAAAACCTGACTATTGAAGCGATTCTGCTTACCCATCATCACCATGATCATACTGGTGGCGTGAATGAGTTAATTGCGGATAACCCTGAAATTAAAATTTTTAGTAAAGAAGCGCTTTTTGCTGGGGCAACATTGGTTAAAGAAAATGATCAAGTGTCGTTATTAGATGGACGTTTAACCTTAAACGTTTGGGAAGTGGCAGGGCACACACTCGATCATATTGTGTTTTATAACGATCAGTTACTATTTTGTGGTGATACTTTATTTTCAGGTGGATGTGGGCGCGTTTTTGAAGGGACAAAAGAGCAGATGTACCAAGCGGTATCTCGCTTAAGAGGCTTGGATGATAATATTCAAGTTTATTGTGCGCATGAGTACACGCAAAATAACCTTATTTTTGCTTTAGCAGTGGATCCGAATAACCAAGATCTTATTGCTTATATAAAGCAAGTGAGCAAATTACGACAGCAGGGGGTACCAACAATTCCAACTAGTATTGCACAGGAAAAACGAATAAATCCATTTTTCCGTTATGATGATCCTGATTTATTAGCCAATGTGCAGGCTATTTTGGCAGAGCCAATCACTACTAGAGAAGGATTATTCAAGGCTTTACGTACCCATAAAGATCATTTTTGATTCAATAGAGAAAAGCACATAGAATACACGGCCTACTTTTTTGAAAATGGCTCAACAATGAAATTGTTTTTCTCTATATTTTTTACCTTTCTCCTGAGTGCTTGTCAAAGCACTTCATTACAAACAACAGCCCCTGTTGAGCTATCTAACGACAATGTTTTAGATAATACTCAAGTAGCAAGCGCTAGTGGCGTAGTAAAACACACTAGCGTCACTAAAAGTGTTGATATTGAAATTCCCTTTGCAGAGAGGCACTACGATAACCTTTGGTTAAAACTAGCAGAAGGGTTTCAATTTGAGGTGCCTGATAACCCTCGTGTTACTGCGCAGCGTGATTATTACCTAAAACATCCTGCTTATCTTCAACGAGTGTCAAAGCGCGCGGAGCCTTTTCTGTGGTTGATCGTCGAGCAAATCGAAAACAACGATTTACCACTTGAATTGGCGTTATTACCGATTGTAGAAAGTGCTTTTGACCCATTTGCCTATTCACCTGCAGGTGCATCAGGCTTATGGCAGTTTATGCCAACCTCTGGGCAACGTTTCGGTTTACAACAAGATTGGTGGTATGACGGCCGAAGAGACGTTTATGCCTCAACACGTGGCGCATTGAACTATATGCAAGTGCTACATAAATATTTAGGTGAAGATTGGTTATATGCTTTTGCCGCGTATAATTCTGGTGAAGGACGAGTAGAGAGAGCGATTCGAAAAAATAAAAAAGTAGGTAAACCAGTGGATTACTGGAGCTTGTCTTTACCCAAAGAAACACAAAAATATGTGCCTAAACTCTTAGCATTAGTTGATATTATACGTAATCATGAAGCTTACGGTATAAAGCTACCGCATATTCCTAATACTCAAGCACTTACCTATGTCGATATTGGCTCACAAATGGATTTAGCTTATGCTGCTGAATTAGCTGAGTTAAGTGTTTCTGAAATACAATTATTAAACCCTGCCTTTAATCATTGGGCAACCTCTCCTGAAGGGCCACACCGCCTGTTATTGCCAACGGCGATTGCGCAGCAGTTCTCAAATAAGCTGGCTAAAATAGATAAAAGCCAACGTATTCGTTGGGATCGTTATTTAGTGAGATCGGGTGATAGCCTGAGTGTTATTGCTCAGAAAAAACAAACCACAACTCGTGTGCTAAAACAGATTAATGATTTAGATAGTTCATTTATTAAAGTTGGCCAAGCATTATTGATCCCAATTGCAACTAAAGAGCAACAGCAGAGCTTAGCTTTACAAGCTAAAGAGTATGAAAAAATAGCTGCGACTACAGCAGCCACCAATAAAAAAGTGATTCACAAGGTGGTTGAAGGAGATACGCTATGGGATATCAGCAAAGAGTATAAAGTTACCTCTAAGCAAATTGCTAAATGGAATGGGTTTAATGTTAAAAAGACGCTGCGTTTAGGACAAAAGCTAACGATTTGGAAGGCCGTGCCAACACTAGCGATTAATCAAAATAAAAATATCACTAGAAAGGTGACTTATCATGTTCGATCTGGTGATTCGTTAGGTGGCATTGCGCAGAAATTTAAAGTTAAAACAGCCGATTTAGTGCGTTGGAATAAAATTAAAAATAGTAAATATATTAAGATTGGGCAGAAGATCCAAGTATATGTTGATGTGACCAAATCGAATACTTAATAATGGCGCTATTTAAGTCAGGCTGTTTATATCAATCACACTAACTCAATGTTATAGAACACGCTATTCTGATCTTAAGAATAGCGTGTTAGCTAACTACCTTAACTAAGTTTTATTCAGGCTATCAACGGTTTCAGAGACATTGTGTGCTGCAAGCTGTATATCATTCATTACCTTTTCAATATGAGAAATCTGTTCTCGTCCTTTTTCAGCAAGCTCTGCCACTGCATTAATCCCTTGTTGTACCTTTTCAGTGACCTCTTGATTATTAGCAACTACATCAGAGATCTCTTTCGTAGACTCAGCGGTGCGTGAAGCGAGTTGTCGAACCTCATCGGCAACAACAGCAAAGCCTCGACCTTGCTCACCAGCTCTCGCTGCCTCAATTGCCGCATTTAAGGCTAATAAATTAGTTTGTTCTGCAATACTTTTAATCGTAGAAACAATCGCTTGAATATTACTAGCTTGTTCACTTAGCATATCTATTTGCTCCGTCGTTTTAATCGTTCGATGAGAAATATCGGTTGATGTTTGTACTGAAGTGGTTAACATCTCGGAGGCTTGATTAATCATATTTACTGTTTCCAATGATGTTTCATGCGCTACCATTGAAGCATGTTTTACTAAAGCTTCACGTTGGATGTTTTCTGTAATGTTACTGGCAAACTTAATCACCTTAATCACTTTATTACTTTGGTCAACAATCGGGTTATAGCTTGCCTCAAGCCAAAGGTCATTGCCCAAAGCATCCTTTCTTAGAAATTGCCCTGTTTTAAATTGATGCTGTTGCAAGTCTTCCCAGAAGGTTGGGTTGTCTTGATAAAAGCTATCATCACAAAAAATTTTATGATGTTGCCCCTGGATAGCACTTAAAGGGTATTGGACGGCATTTAAAAAGTTGTCATTGGCAGTGAGAATATGACCCTCGGGCGTAAATTCAATAATAGCTTGTGATTTATCTAAGGCATTGAATACTGCTTCTTTAGACATTGAAGCTATTTTAGTTTGTGTTACATCTTTTGCTATCTTCATTATTTTTGTTACTTGCCCATTTTCAGTAATAGGAAAGTAAGTGGCTTCAAGCCAGATTATCTGGCCATTTTTATGCTTACGCATAAAAGTGCCTTTATTAGAATGCCCCTGTTTTAAGGTGTGCCAAAATGTTTGATAATCTTTACTTTTTACATAATCGGGGCAACACATATTCGAATGGTGAATACCTACAACTTCTGATTTTTCATAGCCTGCGATAGCCAAAAAAAGTGTATTAACATCAATGATTATTCCCTCTGCAGTGAATTCAATTGTAGGTACACTATTTTTGATCGAATCAACAACTGAGTTTGCTTGTTTAAGCTGTGATTGGCTTTGTGTTAGTTCATTTTTTATCTTTTTGTTAAACATCTTATATCCAGGAATTGTGGTGCTTTAGCACTCTTTATTATTTTACTTGGGTGAAATTAACGTTGTTATTACTAACAAGTGCTACTAATTGAAAGCTATAGAGAAGGTAAAACGTAACGAACCTTGAGCAAGATATCTAATAGGCCTGAATAAGGGTTATTATTTATAATAATCCCCTTCTTTTGATTATTTATAAAATGACATGGCGATAGTATTAGTTAAGCTTTCAGAGAGGTAGTATAGTTTTTGATCAATTTAATTGTTTGTTAATTAAGCTATATTATTCGTATATTTATATCACCTTTAGGTAATGCTGCTATTCTTTAAGTTGTGACATTGCTACCCATTAGTAGATAATTCAAATCCTATAAGGGTAGTGGCCACTATCAAACGTTGCAATTTTTTTATCATGAAAGCTATAATTGAGAATTGTTTAATAATTTCATATTTATTTCTGGTGTAATTATTTGAATTTATTATGTGTATGGATGCATAACAGAGAAGTGATACATGGAATTCAGTGTTAATTTATTTGAGGGTAATTGGTTAAAAAGCTCTGTAGAAATTGCATTAGCAATTATTATTCTTTTTAAAATACCAATTATGCGTATTAAAGTTAGTTTATTTGCCTGTGCTGTTATCTCAGTGATTTGGCATCTTTCTGCACCTGAAACAATTTCCGCAGCCTCTTTTTCATGGCGCTTCTTACTGTTAGAGTCACTTCGATATCTGTCTTGGATTATTGTTTTACTGTATCTATTAATGCTAAGCAGGCAATCCAAATTACCTAATAGTTGGGCCTATAGCTTATATACTGCACTGGCTATAATACTGACTTTATTTATCTATAATATAGATAACGATGCGTTATTCCCCTCCCCAGTTTTAGCCCTTTACCTCAAAATTATGTTGAGTTTATTAGGGGTAGTAGTGTGTGAACAATTGATTCGAGATGATCACTCCAGTCGGATGACTAAATTAGTGGCTCTTGTGGCTTTTATTCTGTTTGCTTATGACATTATTGTTTTCTCTTTATTATTATTAAACAGTGACCTACACCTATCTTTATGGAAAGCTCGTACGGTTATTAGCTCGGTTACCTCGTTGATTTTAGCGTTAAGTATTATATTTTATGCTGGACAGTTAAAAGAACGTAGCCGTTTTAAGTTGTCCAATAGTGTGATTATTTTTAATACCAGCTTAACCGTAGTCGGCGGTTTTTTAATTGTTATTGCCTTATTTGCTGCGACCTTTGATTACTTTGAAATTAGCTGGTTAAGTGCTTCCAAAGTCACCTTGTATGTTCTGGCTATCTTTTCTTTAATCGCATTATCCTTGTCTGAAAAAATCAGAGACAGTTTTGTTGTGTGGACAAGTAAACACTTCTTTGCCCATAAGTATGATTATAAAAAACAATGGATTCAGTTAGATGCACTATTATCAACGCAGCATAAAAACCAAAACTGCTATGACATTTCATTAAATGCACTAAAAACTATATTTCATTGTAATGCCGGTGGTATTTGGGTGAAAGGACAGCAGTTTTATACCTCAGTCGCGACGCAGGGGATTGATTACTCCGGCAGTTTACCGATAGAGCCGCACCACAGTGATTTAATTGAGAAGCTAGAGCAGGAGGAGTGGATCTTCCAAGCGAGTACCTATGAGACTAAATACGATGCTCAATACAAATCCTATCTATCTGATTGGGTGTTAAATATTGAGGGAATTTGGATAATACTACCTCTTAATAGTGCAACCGGTTTAATTGGTTTTGCTGTATTGTGTAAAAATAATTTAAATAAGAAAGAAAAGCTGACCTGGGAAGATCTTGATCTCTTAAAGTTAACTGGGCGACAAATTGCAAGTTATATTAGTAAAGAGCAAGCATCTGAAAAGCTTATTCAAAATCAGCAGTTTGATATGTTTAATAAAATATCAGCCTTTGCCATTCATGATATTAAGAACCTCATAGCCCAACAGGGATTAGTGGTTAAGAATGCTGAAAAATATAAACATCATCCAGAGTTTATTGATGATGTTATTGCCACTATCGCTAACTCAGTGAATAAAATGGATCAGCTTCTTAAAAAAATTAAAGGGGAAGTTGAGTCCAAAACTATTAATTTACATGAGCTGCTTAAACAAGCGATAAAAATGAATATGAATGGCTTGCCTAGTCCAACGTTTTCAACTGACTGTGAGAGTGCTTTTATTAATGGCGATAGTGATAAGTTACTGATGGCTATTAATCATTTGATAAAAAATGCGCAAGATGCAACAGATGATGATGGTGAAGTTAATTTACATTTACGTTGCCAAGAACAGCAGATTTGGATTGATATTATTGATACTGGCATAGGCATGGATCAATCCTTTATTAAAAATGAATTATTCCAGCCTTTTAATAGCACTAAGGAAAATGAAGGTATGGGTATTGGTGCTTTTCAGATACGAGAAATTATCCATGGTTTAAATGGGGAGTTAATTGTTGAAAGTACACCTAAAATAGGCAGTAAATTTTCAATATATTTACCTATGTTAAGTTAAAAGTGTTAAAAATAAGATAAGCAAAGATGGAAGTGCAGTGTGCGAGGGAGTAGGCATTAAATCAATGTTTTACTCTCAGGTGTTTAATAATTAAATTGAAAAGAGAGATGAATATGAAAAATTACGTGTTAGCACTATTTTGTGCGGTCATTATTTCAGGCTGTGCAAAAACAGAAGTTTTAAGCGAAGCGCCTTATTCTGACCGAGTAAAGTTCTCTGAATATAAAATTGGTAACAATGACCAATTATTGGTGAGTGTTTGGAAGAATACTGAGTTATCAATTAGTGTACCAGTTCGACCTGATGGCAAAATTTCAATGCCTTTAGTAGGTGATGCACAAGCACAAGGATTAACACCTGAAGTACTAGCCTCTGAGCTAGCTGATAAGTTGAGTAAATATATACGTGCCCCAAATGTTACTGTTGTTGTTCTTGCAGCTAATAGTGCATCCTATTCAAGTCGAGTACGTATAACTGGCGCTGTAAACGGACCATTATCTATCCCTTATTACACGGATCTTAATGTGTTAGATTTAGTGTTAGAAGCAGGTGGACTGACTGAGTTTGCTAATGCTGACCAATCCATTTTATATAGAAAAACGCCTGAAGGTATAAAACCTTACCATGTTAATGTTGAAGATATCCTATATCGTGGAATATTAGATACTAACTATACGTTACGTCCATCTGATATTTTAATTATTCCTGAGAGTGTGTTTTAACAATGGATATTACTGAGATTTTTAAGTACGCCGCTGTTGTTTGGCGTGAAATGTGTCAGCGAAAGTTTAAGGTTGCCTTTGTGGTAACCTTAATCAGTTTCGCGATTATGTTTGTCGGCATCTTAAGACCACCAAGTTACTCTAGCTCTATTACTATTTTTGCTGATAATCAAAATATTATTAAGCCATTACTCGGCTCTAAAGCTGAAGTGACTGAGCTTAAGCAGAATAGGAGTAATCAGGTACGCGATATTATTTACTCTCCTCGTATTTTGTCTGAGGTGGTAGATAGTGTGTATGGTGAAAATGCTTTCCCTACTGCGTTAGCGAAAGATATTAAGATCAGTCAAGTACGTAATAATCTTACTGTAGAAGGGCGCTCGGGTAATTATATTCAAGTGTCTTACAAAGATGATACTGCCAATAGAACCTTCGAAATATTAAATAAAGTAGTGTCAGTCTTTATTGAAGATAGTGCTGATACTAAGCGCGAAGAGAGTCGAAGTGCATTCAACTTTATTGATCAACAAGCCGCTTCTTATAAATCTTTATTACTAAATGCCGAAGAAAAGTTAAAAAGCTTCCAATCTAATAACTTTGATGGCACTGAAGATGAAGTTAATAGCCGAATCGCTAGTTTACGTACGTCTATTGAAGAGATGAATATTCAAATTCAAGAGAGTAATACACGTGTTGGTAGCTTGAGAAGACAGTTATCAAGAGAGAGTAAATACGCTGATAACAATTATGAAAGTGCTGTCTATAACAGTCAGTTAAGAGAGTTAAAAAAGCAAAAAGCAGCGTTACAGGTTAACTATGAAGATAGTTATCCGGCGATTATCGATATCAACTATCAAATTAATGATCTGGAAAAAGTGATTGCTGAAATTGGCACTAAAGAGAGTACTGAGAGCTCAGTGGGGGCAGATTTCAATCCTCTATATGAAGAGTTGAGAAGTTTGTTGTCTGCCGCTCAAGTTGAGAATCGTACCTTAGTAAATCGCTTAAAAGCCTTTAATCGTTTATTAGATGAATCCTACGAGCGACGTAAACGAATTGCTAATAATAAAGCTGAGCTATCTGAATTAACACGTGATTACAGTGTTTTCCAAGAGCAATATGAAGAGATGCTAACCAAAAAAGAGAAAGCGCGAATCTCGATGGTATTGGATATTCAAGGTCAAGGCGTAAACTATAAACTGCAAGAAGCAGCGACGTATCCTAACACGCCGATCGGTGCTCGTTTTATTCACTTTTTCATTGCCGGACCACTGGTCGCCTTGTTAGCTATTATTGCTGTGTTTGTCGCAAAAATTCTAGTCGATTCAAAAATCAGATTCTCATCTGAAATTAAAAATATCGAAGGCACTATGTTGTTGGCGAGTATTCCACACGCGAGTTCTCGCTCGGAGAATAAAACGCGCAGACTGCATAACACTTTCCTACTGCTTTATTACATTGTCTGTATGTCTGGTTATGTTGCGATTGCGCTTGCCTTTAAATATGGCGCGTCTCTAGACAACATCATTAGATTAGGAGCATTTTAATATGTCTGTATCTGAAACCTCTCCAACTAATAACACGGCATTAAAAAGTAATGATGCCCTGATGCCTGACTCAACAAAAAACAATCAGATCACTGAGATGGCTGAAGCACCTTTGTTATCGGCAAAAGAGTTAGATGAGCTTAAAATAATTTATCCTGGAATAGATGATTATAAAACCCTCAATGCTTATCGAGAGTTGCGTACTAATTTGTTTAATAAAATGAATCACAATAACTTCATTTGCATGGTGACTGGGATCTCTCAACAGTCAGGAATAAGTCATGTCAGCATGAATTTAGCAACCAGTATTGCCTTAGACCAAGGTAAAACAGCATTAGTTATTGATTGTAATATTTATAAACCGCGTATCGCTTCTTACTTGAAGGAAAAGCCAACTTTAGGCTTAACCAACTTTTTAGCAAGAGATACGGATGCGATCACCGATATTATCTACCCGTCAGGCATCCCTCGAGTGCGTGTTATCCCTGTTGGTAATAATACGATCCATGCTGCTGAGCTTTTTTCATCGCACAAGATGCAGAGTTTTATTAACTCAGTAAAAAATCGTTACCCAGACCGTTACATTATTATCGATACGCCACCAATTGGTTTATATGCAGAAACACAAATATTAGCCTCTATCTGTGATACGGCTTTATTAGTGGTGGGGTATGGTCAATCTAACTTGCCACAAGTTGAAGCCGGTATCGATGCGTTAGGTAAAGATAAATTAGCTGGGGTTGTACTTAATAATCAATAAGATTGAGTATGAAGTAATGATTAGACGAATCAGTAAAAGCCTAAAAGTATGAGATAGCTGGCAGTAATACATTGGGCTAAGTATTAAATTATAAGGGTCTAGGTGCTCATTAATCTTCATAACGGAATAAGTCATTGTTAGATTTAATATAGGCGGTGGATAAATATGAAACTAAATAAATGCTATATGAGATTAATTGAGATTGGCTGTTTGGGGTTAATCCCAAGCATTGCATTAGCCAATGATTTACCTGGTTCCGTGAGTGAGAGCTATGTGTCATTTGGTTTATCACACACTCAGAGTGATAACATTACTCAATCCTACATTGATAAGCAATCAGGATATGAACAACAAGCCGACCTTGGTGTAGGCTATTATAACCAAACAGCGACTAATCGTACCGCTTTAGACTATGCTGCTTACTACACCACTTACAGTGAAGACAGCTTAGACAATGAGGGTGATGTATCCGGTAGCTTAAACATCAATCAACAGCTGTTTAGCAAAAACCTGATGCTGAATTTAACTCATTATAGACGTACTTATTTACTCGATGAAGCGGGGCTCGATGTTCCTGATAATACAGGTGACCGAGACGTATTTACGGTTAATCCTGTATGGACAATCCCTTACTCTGAAAGAGCTGGTGTTGAATTAGACTACGACTTTACTGCGACGCGTTACAGTGACGATGATAATCAAGAGTCTAATCGTAATGGAGTTGGTGTCACTTGGTATAATGCATTAAATGCAAAAGCTCGTTTAGACGTTTCTACAGATGTGAAAAAAATAGACTATCTTTCTTCTGACTTTGACTATACACAAACTAATGTAAACACTTCAATCAATGGGCAATTACGTAAAGGTACATACTTAGTTCAAGTAGGTTACACTCATTTAAACTCTGACCAAGGTGATGAAGGTGGCGCTATATTCAAGCTATCTTATAGCTATCAATTTAGCCGCCAGACGTTATCGATCAGTGCACAAAGGGAGTTAAGCGATTCTTCATTAGGCTCTGGTATTGATGCAGAAGATAATAGCAATGAAAGTGCCAGCGATGACGTTGAAATTCAGTGGGTAGATAGAATCGATTTACAACACCAGTTTTATATTACTAATCGTTTAAGCAACAGTAATAGCCTTTATTACCAGCAAGAAACTGAAGTCGTTGATGATGACGTTGACCCTCGTTGGGGTGGTTCAACGTATTTCAGTTTACAAAACACCAAAAAAATTAACACATTTTTGTCACTTAGCTATAGTGAATCGACAGTGAATACAAACTTTGATAAACAAACGGCTAGCGCAACAATTGGAAGTAGCTATGCTTTCCGCCCTCATTTAAATTTTTCTCTACAAGCAAATTACTATAAACAAGCGGTAGAAGAAGCAAGTAGCTACGATGAAATGCGTTATACCGCGAGTGTCGAGTTTAAATATTAAGGATTGAAGATTGAAAAATAACAAAGCAGATGCATTATTGATTGTTGAAGATGATCTGGGGTTACAAACTCAATTGAAGTGGCACTTTGCTGACTACAATGTCATTACAGCTGCTAACCAAAAAGAAGCTATTTCAGCAATACGTTTGCATGAACCTAAGGTGATGATTCAAGATTTAGGCCTGCCACCAGATGAAGATGGGGTGACAGAAGGTTTCGAATTACTGCAACAAGCGTTGCACTTAAGCCCGCATATGAAAATCATTGTGATGACGGGAAATGAAGGCAATGAGCATGCAATGCAGGCGGTAAAATTAGGCTCCTATGACTTTTATGCTAAACCGGTCGAACCAGATACTTTAGATCTGATCGTACAACGTGCCTTTCATATTTATCATTTAGAAGAAAAAAACAGGCAATTAAGCAATCAACAAGAATCGATGTTAAATGGGTTAATTGCTAGTGATACTAAGATGCTAAAAATTTGTAATATGGTAGAGAAAATAGCTCCAACCGATGCATCTTGTTTACTTATTGGGGAAAGTGGTACAGGCAAAGAAGTCATTGCAAACTCGTTGCACCAATTGAGCCTACGTAAAGATAATAAGATGGTGGCTATTAACTGTGCAGCAATTCCGGAAAACTTGATTGAAAGTGAATTGTTTGGTTATGAAAAAGGGGCTTTTACAGGTGCAGTTAAAAGCACGGTAGGTAAAATTGAATTAGCTCATAAAGGCACACTGTTTCTTGATGAAATCGGTGATATGCCATTGCATCTACAAGCCAAATTATTACGTTTTTTACAAGAGCGAGTGATTGAACGTGTAGGTGGAAGAAAGCAAATTGATATTGATACTCGCATTATTTGTGCAACGCATAAAGACCTCGATAAATTAGTCGAGTCAGGAGAGTTCAGGGAAGATCTTTATTATCGTATTGCTGAAATACAAATAGATATTCCGCCATTAAGAGAGCGTGGCTCAGATAAGTTATTATTGGCTAAATATTTATTAAATAAATACGTTAAAAAGCAAAAGTTACAAATTGTTGGTTTTTCTGAAGATGCGGTGAATGGGATTGAAAACCATACATGGCCAGGTAATGTCCGAGAAATGGAAAATAAAATCAAGCGTGCGGCGATCATGTGTGACTTGAAATATATCAGCGCATTAGATTTAGGGTTAGTTAATGAAGAGCCAGCGCCATTAAACCTTAAAGAGATTCGACGCAATGCTGAAGTGAATGCATTAAAGCAAGCATTGATTGCTTCTGATCATAATATTAGTGCTGCGGCTAAGTCGCTGGGAATTACAAGGCCGACCTTGTATGACCTGATGAAAAAATACGATATGCAATAATTATAAAGCTATTTCAATTACCTTTTATAAGGGAAGAAAATGAAAAAATCATCTACTGTCACCTTTAGTTCTCTGCTATTAGCGAGCAGCTTATTCATTACTGCATGTAATGAAGATTCGAATACTGAAAATGTCGCAGAGTTGGCTCAATATAGCCAACAAGGTAAAACCTATTTAGATCAAAGCCAGTTTAAAGCTGCTATTAACTCTGCGAACAATGCCATTGTTCTTTATCCTAAACATCAGGATGGCTTTGTTATTTTGGCTAAAGTTTATAATAAGCTGGGGCAATCGAATCAAGCTTTAGACGTGTTAAACCGCTATCAAGGTGATAAAGACGCTGATTTTTACCTGTTGCTATTAGAGTCTTATCAACGTACTAAAAAAGTGATTTCAGCAAGAAAACTGATTGAGCAAGAGTCTGATCTGCTATCGACAAAAGGAGATAGCTTTAAGTTATTACAAGCTAAGTTATTACTGCTAGAAGATAAGCCTGATCAAGCCTTATCTATGTTTACAGAATTACAAACAGAGCCAGGCTTTGAAAGTGAAGGCTTTATTGGTGAAGCTAGAATTGCAGCAGGCACTAATGATAAAGAAGCAGCACTATCGCTATTAAAAAAAGCAATGTTAACCGAGCCTAAAAACACTGAAGCATTAATGTTAAAAGGCTTTTTACTACTGGAAAAAGGCGAGATAGAACAAGCTGAAAGTACACTCTCTTTTGCGTTAAGTGAGTTGCCTTCGTCAGATATCTTCACACCTGAGCGTATCAATATTCTTAAAGCATTAACCTCTATTTTAACGTCACAAGGACGTAGTTCAGAGGCGTTATTATACTCTCGCATATTGAGTGATGAGTTCCCTACAGCAACAACCATCAACGAATACTATGTTTCTGCGCAGGAGTATTATAAACGTAAGCAATTAGGTGAAGCGAAAGAAGCATTACATAAAATCTTGGAACTAGACCCTAAAAATAAAAAAGCCTCAACCATGCTTGGTGTTATTTTGTATACAGAAGGGGACGTAACTGGCGCTGAAAAGTACTTAACAGGTATGATCGATCCAGAAGTGAATACGCCTCAGTTAACGCAAATCTATGCCATGACACAGCTTAAACTCAACCAAAGTAGTGATGTGTTAAATATTCTTGATGGCGTGATTGAATATGAAGAACGTTTAGATACATTAACCTTGTATGCCATTGCTGCGATTGGTGAGAAACAGTTCGATAAAGCTGATGTTGCTATACAACGTATTAAAAATCTCTTTCCTAATTCACCTAAGTTAACCTTATTAGAAAGTAGTTATTTAAATGAAAAATCACCAGGGGAAGATCAAGCGGTATTAGATCTGTTATCTGCCGGGCTAGCCAAAAATAGTACTGACTTATCTTTACAAACTGCTTATTTGAAAAAATTATTAGAGATGAAACAGATCGAGGAAGCTGATCGTTTTATTAAGAATGAAGCAGAGAAACCAGGCGATGCAGTCGGGACGCGTTTACTTATTGCTAACTATTATTTATACCGTCAACAGTATGCGCTAGCTGAACAATCTTTTAATCAAATAATTAAAGCCTCTGATGATGTACAAGGTTACTACGGGTTAGCACAAAGTAAACAGTTACAGCAAGATTGGTTGTCAGCGTTCACCTATTATAATCAGATTATTGATTTATACCCTGAACAAGTAAAAGCCTATTACGGTGCCGTGATCAGCGTGCAGCAACAAAGACAAGATCCTCTTAAGATTGAAGAGCGGTTATCTGCTAAACATAACCCTAGCGTATTAGCATTGGTGTTAGCTGATTATCAGTACCAGAAAAAGCAATTCGCTGATGCTGATAAAATGATTAAAAAAGCGATTAATCTTCCAGTCGATCTGGTGGATAAAGGGGATACATTACAGCAACAGATTAGTAATCAAAGAATTATTGCTGCTATCCGCTCTAAAGATTATACCAGTGCAAGAGAGCTGACTTTGGCACAGTTACAATTGACTCCAACTCAACCTCTGTTTTTGATGAGATTAGCTGCCATCGAGACATTATCTGGTCAATTTACTGAAGCTGATAAAGTATTAAAACAGATTGAAGCTATGTTGCCTGATAATCCGCAGGTGGGAGTGTTAAAAGCACAATTATCATTAGCACAAAAGGATGATGCAACGGCTGAACAACTATTATCAGATGAGTGGAATAAACAGAATAATGATCAAGTGGCTGTTGAGTTGTATAAGGTTTATCAACGAACAGATAAAGCGAAGGCAGAAGCATTTTTAAGCCAATGGTTAGTTGCATCACCAGCCAGTTTATACGCTAATTTAAATAGCGGTATGGCTCTGCAGCGAAAAGGCGATAATAAAGCTGCAATTAGCGCCTATGAGAAAGTATTAAGTGTTGCGCCTAATGAATTAACTAGCCTAAATAATGCAGCCTGGTTATATGCATTAGACAACGATCCTAAAGCTGAAGCCTTAGCCGCTAGAGCTTATCAAATAGATCCTAATAACCCTGCTATCTTAGATACTTACGGTTGGATTTTATATCAAGCCGGGAAAAAAGAAGAAGCCAAGCCTCTGATTAAAAAAGCCTTGGAATTGTTACCTGACGATGAAGAGGTCCAAAAACATTGGGCTGCTGTATCTGAATAAACCAAGTTTACCCAGTGTTTGAATGATCGAGCACTGGGTTAACGGGGCAGAGTTTTAAAAGTAATTTAAATATTGCTAGCCATGCTAGGCATAAGGTGTCTAAAATTTTGGAAGGTTTTACATTGTAGTTGGGGATGATTATTTAAAAATTGATCCAACTTAGTTAAGGAGTAGGGGGCAAGACTTTTAGGGTGCCCCATAATATTAAAGATAGCATTCGGTTGCTGTTTATTATGAGCGCGCAATGCACTTTCTAACTGGCCAGCTTTAGCACCATCTATCATCACTGGACCAAAGGTCGCTTTTGTTAATCTGTCGATATAATATTGTTTATTGGCGACCATGGCTTGTCCATTACCAAAGCTTTTAAACTGTTTGCTTGATAGCTTCTTATGGAAAGCTAATTTCCAAAAGAACCAAGGAGAGGTTCTGAAGGCACTAATCGGGATTTCTAAAAATTGCCCTTTAGGATCTGGTTGTAAAGGGTCTGTAGAGAAAGTCCAATAAGCCTGTTGTGGCATATCAGTAAAATCAAAATAGCGGGTAGGGTCAGATGAGTAACCTTGATTAAATAAGGTACTATCTAACCAGATACCATTACTTGCTAAAGCTTTAGCTAACCTATCAAAGGGTTGTAAGCACCAACCTCCAGCACGATATGCAAATATTGGCTGTAAAGTGCAAGATGTTAATTCTGCTTTATATGTACGTACAATCTGATCAATTTCAAGGTCTGAAAAATCGTGTAAGCGATAGCGTCGAGTTTCTATATTCCAACCGTTTTTATCGTAGGTGCTGTCTACCCAATGAGGATGAATATGCAGCTGTATATCATGACCTGCTTTAGATAGGCTTAATAGTTGCTGTTTAATATCATTATATTGTTGTTGCAATTCAGGGTAGTTTTTTGCGTACTCTTTTAACTTAACTAAGAAACCAGCATCAACAAAAAGACAAACTCGACTATTATACTTATTTAAAACAGTCAATAATTGATTAGTTGGTGTGATCATACAGTCTTCTACTGAGCCGGTATTTTTACCAAAAAAAAGTTCATAATCTAGGCTGATTAAATAATCTGTTTTTGTCATTTTCATGTCCTTGAAAGTGCAGTAAATACCTATTAAGGCTAGCTTTTTAATGTTTTATGTGAAAAATAATACATTAAAAATATAGGAAGATTTACAACACAAAAAACTACTGTTATGTTAATTGGCTAAGCCATCATATACGCTAAGGAGAGGCTAAGTGAACGCAGACAAGTCCCCTTCAAAAGACCCTTTCACACGCTATCAAGTACAACAACCTACCATAACTATGTTTGGTATTAATATACATCCCATGGGAATGTCTCAGGCATTAGATGTTGTTCATGAATGTATCACTTCTAAACAATCTTTACACGTCGGTATGTTGAATGCCGCTAAGGTTGTGAATATGAAACGAAATCCGGCACTAGGCGAAGATGTACTCTCGTCCAATTTAATCTTAGCTGATGGAAGTGCCGTGGTACTTGCCAGTAAAATCCTTAATAAAAAGCTGCCTGAGCGGGTCGCAGGTATCGATCTGATGCATGGTATTTTAGAAAGAGGTAATACTGCTGGTTATCGTGTATTTTGCCTTGGTGCAACTGAAGAGGTTTCTGAAGAGATTGAGCGACAAATTAATCAGCATTATCCAGGTGTTGTGATCGCTGGACGACAAAATGGTTACTTTTCTGATGAACAGCAGCAACAAGTTGCTGAAAAAATTGCCGAAGCTAAAGCAGATGTGCTTTTTGTCGCGATTACCTCTCCTAAAAAAGAGCAATTTATGGCCAAGTGGGGAGAGGTGATGAAAGTCCCTGTTGTACATGGCGTGGGTGGTTCATTTGATGTGTTTGCAGGTAAAGTCAAACGCGCTCCATTGATATGGCAGAAAATGGGGATGGAGTGGTTGTATCGTGTGTTACAAGAGCCAGGGCGTTTATGGAAACGTTATTTAGTGACCAACACTCTGTTTATTTTAATGCTACTTAAAGAGCTTATTAAGCCAGCTAAATCATGAAGATAATAGATGACGAATAAAAAACAACAATTGATTTATCTGGCTGCGGCCAGTCATTCAGGCTCTACAATGACAGCAATGCTGTTAGGTGCACATCCTGATTTATGTAGTGTAGGTGAATTAAAAGCGGTTAATTTAGGCGAAAAAGAGAGTTATTTATGCTCTTGTAAAACGCTAGTAAGCGAATGTGGATTTTGGCAAGGTGTCACTCAAAAAATGGCTGATAAAGGCCATGATTTTTGTATTTCTGAGGCAGGAACAGATATTAAAACCGATGCAACACCCTATGTATTGCGTTTATTAAAACCTTTGGTACGCTCTCCTTTGATGGAATTTGTCCGTGATACTTTACTTTGCTGCTCTCCAGTTTGGCGTAAAAATCTACCTTTATTACAAAAACGTAATGCTGATTATGCTCGTTCAATCGCCGAACAAGCAGGTGTTGATATCGTCGTTGATTCTTCAAAAATTGGTATTCGATTGAAGTATTTATTAAAGAACCCTGACTTAGACGTTAAAGTGATTTGGGTTGTACGCGATGGCAGAGGTGTTTCTTTAGCTTATAAAAACCCGTCAGAATTTGCCGATGCAAAAAATCCAACACTACGTGGAGGGGGGGCAGGAAAAACACAAGAGCAAGGTAGAGGGATTGAGGTTGGTGCATATGAATGGGTACGGTGTAATCAAGAGACTGAAGCGGTGTTAGCAACCATGCCTAAAAAGAACTGGATACAAGTGCATTACGAGGATATATGTAATAACACAGAGCAAACCTTGGATACCTTATTTAATTTTATTGGCGTAGACCCTGCTAAAAAACGCTTAGATTTTAAAACGGTTGAACATCACGTAGTAGGGAATGGCATGCGCTTAGATGATTCTGAAGTGATTCAGTTAGATGATCGTTGGAAAACTTTATTGAGTGAAGAGGAATTGCAAACCTATTATCAAGTCACTGGTGATTACCATAGCCGTCTTGGTTATTTGGAATAAATCGAATGACAGATAAAGTGGAACCACAAAAAGCTGATTTAACTGGGCAGGATCGTTTTGCATGGAACTTAATGGTGAGTTGGGCTAGTCAGCTTGTATTGATCTTTTCTGGTTTTATTATGCCACGTTTGGTGGATGATAAGGTAGGGCAAGCGGCTTTGGGTATATGGGACTTTGGTTGGTCTTTTGTTAGTTATTTAAGTTTAGTTGGTTTGGGAATGGGGGCTTGTTTTAATCGTTATGTTGCAAAACATAGAGGTGCAGGTGAATTAACTTTACTTAATTATGTTGCCAATTCAGCTTTATTTGTACAGTTAATCTTTGCTGCTGTGGCGATGTTGGCTACCGTTTTATTTTACCTATTACTGCCGCCTTATTTTGGCGAAACCCTTGCTGAGAATACGCATACGGCTCAGTTAGTCATTCTTTTTTTAGGGGCTGGGGTTGCTTTTCAAATGGCTTCTGGTTCGGCAAGTGGATTATTAACTGGGTATCATCGTTGGGATATACATAATGCCTTACATGCCGGTGATAGTGTGCTATCAATTATTTTAATGGTTTTAGCGCTTTACCTTACTGAATTAAGTGTTGCAGGGATGGCCATTGGTTATCTAATATCAACAGTCATTTTCCAATCTCTTAGATTTGTATTTGTTAACAAAGTTTGTAAAGAGTTTAAGTTTAATTTAAAGATGGCAAACTGGAAAACAACTAAAATGTTGTTGAAATTCGGCATTAAAAGCATGTTATCTAATATCCCTCCTATCATTTTGTTACAAACGATTAGTGTGATGTTGGTGAGTTCTATTGGTCCTGCTGCACTTGCTATATTTGCTCGTCCTATGGCGTTAACTAAGCAAATTAAAACATTCATGACGAAGTTTACTCTGATGCTAACTCCTACAACAGGATCTATGCAGGGGGCTGGAGATGCGCAAGCAATTCAAGCACTATTTATTAATACTACTAAACTAAGTTTTGCTTTTGCTCTACCTACTCTAGGCTTGTTGTTTATCTATGGCGATGTTGTTTTACATTATTGGATGGGAGCTGAATATGCACTATGGCCATTAGTGATGATCTTAGCAATTGGGCAGCTACTTCCAATGGGGCAAGATACCTCTATTCGAATATTAATGGGCATGAATCAACATGGCCGTATCTCACTTTTTGCTTTTGTTACGATTTTTGTATTATTTGGGATAGGACTTTTATTTACGGGCCTTGAGCAATGGGAACTAACCACGGCTGCTCTATTATTTGTTATTCCAATGAATATTGTTTATGGCATTATTGTACCTATTTATGCATGTAACGAGCTTAAGCTTTCTTTAAAAACCTATATTTTCAATAGTTTACTTAAGCCATTTCTTTATATTATTCCTTTTTATACCCTGCTTTCTTTATCGCGCAATGAATATAATCAAGGTGAGTGGTTAAATGCGTGGTTGTTTTTTGGTTGTGCAGGTATTGTTACCTTAACGATTTACTTCTATTACTTAGTACCAATACAGCTACGAAAGAAATGTTTATCTCGATTTAAGTTGCAATCACCATGAAGAAAAAAAATACGGTTAGCCTAAGAAAGTACCCATATCCTTACCAAGCAATGCTTGCGATTTGTAGTGATCTAGATGAAACGCCTAACAAAGACATTTATTTTGAAACGGCAAAGTACCTAAATACAACTGAACAAACGTCTTTAGGAAAAGGGGTTGGTTTAGAGGTTGGAAATACTGTCTATTTTGATATGCCTAGCCATAATTTTTCTTATACCAATACAGATGACGATGGAAGAGATAAAATTCATCGTTTGATTGAGTCTGGTCATATTGACTGTTTACATTCATTTGGTGATTTTGTTGATGACAGATCATCAATTGAAAAGTATTGGAATATCATTCAATCAGGAAAGCGAAAAATTGAAGTGTGGGTCGACCACGCACAAGCGCCAACCAATTTAGATAACGATATTATGCAAGGTCATGGCGCTGAACAAGGCGCTACAGCTTACCACTGTGACTTGACAGTACAATCTGGTGGTTTGCCCTTCATTTGGAAAGGCAGGGTGACCAGTTGCGTTGCACAAAATACAAAACGCAGTTATCAAAGTATATTTAATAAACAGTATATTAAAGCATCGTTAAAAACTATTACGTTAGAGTTTGTTAAAGGTTGGCTTGCTCGGCTTGGAAATCAAAAATATGCGATGCATAAAGCGAATAAAGTTCTACGTAAAACAACATTGATAGATGGCACTAAAGTTAATGAGTTTATGCGTTGTAATCCTGCATGGGGTGGCGTTTCTTGCTTCGATCAAGCACGTGGTATACATCATGTGTTAACAAAAAAAATGTTAGATACATTAGTAGAAAAAGAAGGTTGCAGCGTCCTCTATAGTCACCTGGGCAAAGTACACTCTATTGAGGAACCTTTTACAAAGGAAACAAGAAAAGCCTTTGAGTTGTTAGCAGACTATCAAAATGGTAAAAAAATATTAACGACTACTACCCGCCGTTTATTAGGCTATAACCGAACAGTTGAAGAGTTAGATTTCTCTGTTAAATACATAGGCGAGGAAACCCACATCTATCTTAATACAGATTATAGCTGGGAAGATCTTAATGGGCTGACTTGGTATGTTGATGACCCTGAACTAACTCGACTCTATATTAATGGGGTAGAACACAACCGAATAGTGATTAATAATAAGAATGCTATGGAGCAAGCCAGTATTTCAATTGAGTGGGAACGACTAGTGTTTCCTAAAATGGACAATTAAAAATGGTTGATAAGAAAGTTAATGTTTTTCAACACGTTTATCGATGGGTGTTAAGGCTAATACTTATTTTGCATTATGTGTTATTAAAGCTATTCAAATTAATACCTTATAAATCTAAAAAAACTAAGCAACTCACTATATTAGCAACGGGCACTTTTTATTCTGACCATTGGTTAATCACGCATTTACGTCCTATGGCTAATGCTGAGGCGTGTAAGCATTTAAGCATGGTAGCATCTACTTCAGTACCCAATATAGATAAGGTTTCTGGTCTATATGCACCCAAATGGTTAAGTTCATTATTTGGAAAAGTAGGTGCGCGATTATTATACTTTACATGGATCGCTATCACTAAGCGACCTGACGTATTAGTGGGTTTCCATCTTTTATTAAATGGTTTATTTGTGGTTGTTTTAGCAAAACTGATTGGCGCTAAATCAGTCTATATTTGTGGTGGTGGACCTAGAGAGGTCATTGGAGGGGGAGTTAACACAGAAAATAGAATTTTTAACAAAATTGGACAATCAGATGACTTTATAGAAAAAATATTAGTTAAGTCAGTAAACGAGATGGATCTTGTTGTATCCATGGGAACATCAGCGATTCGTTATTTTAAAAATAAAGGTGTCTCGACAAATTTTGAAATTGTACCCGGCGGTTTTGATAATTCTGTATTTTATCCTAAGCCTGAAGTAAAAAAGCAATACGATTTAATTCTAATAGGCCGTTTGTCTGAAGTAAAAAGAGTGGACCGATTTTTGGAATCGATACAGCTTGCCAAAAAGGAATTCCCTGAATTAAATGCAGTTATAGTTGGAGATGGGCCGGATAAAGATAAATTGCAAAAAATGGCAGCCGATTTAGGTATTGCTGATGATGTGGATTTTGCTGGATGGCAAAATAATGTTGAATATTGGTTGCAACAATCCCGTTGTTTTGTATTAACTTCTGATTCAGAGGGGTTATCTCAAGCTCTTATACAAGCGATGATGTGTGGACTTCCTGCTATTAATTCAAATGTAGGTGATTTGGGGGATTTAATTGAAGAGGGAAGGAATGGCTACCTTGTTGATCCTCTGACTAGCGAAAGCTTTGCTATGAAATATAAAGAGATATTTGATTCGGAGGACTGTTTAGCTGAATTTTCTAAGGCTGCTTTACTCAGTAGTGAAAAATTCACCGTCTCTCAAGTGGAGCAACATTGGCAGAAAATATATGCTGTTTTGTTTAAATAAGAAATAAAGTTACTCACTATGATTCGAATTACATTACTCACCTTACTCATTGCCTATTTAAGCGTCTATGCTTGGAAGGACTGGTTTCGTGGGGCCTGTTGGTTGGTGCTACTTATGTCTATTTTTCAGCACCCTGATATGCCGAAAGCTATTGGAGGAGTACCTGGATTAAATCACTGGAACTTTTTATTTCTAAATGTCGTTTTGTCTTGGCTTTCTAATAGAAGAAAGCAAAAGCTACTTTGGGAAATGCCTCGTAAAATTAATTTTTTATTATTTGTATATGCATTTTTTATTGTACTTAGTGTTATCCGATACCTATCAGATCGCAGTGGTGTCCTTGAATGGTATGATGTTATTAATGCCTCTCCACCCGGAGTGGTCTCTAGTATCAACGAATACTTGATTAATTGTTTTAAGTGGGTAATGCCGAGCATGATTATTTTTGATGGTTGTCGTAATCGAAAACAATATAATTTTGCATTGGGTTCTTTGGCTTTGATGTTTATTTTCTTAGCCTTTCAAGTCGTTAAAGCAATGAAGTTAGGTTCATTGACTTTAGGTGGGGATGCGCTACAACATAAAGCACTAAAGATTATTTCGGATAGTGTTGGCTTTCATAGAGTTAATATCTCGATGATGATGAGTGGTGCTTTTTGGTTAGTCTTTTGTTTAAAAGAATTAGTGAGCAGGAAGCATTACTGGCTGTTTGTTTTACCTAGTTGTTTTATGATATTCCTTGCGATGGCAATGACTGGAGGTAGAACAGGTTATGGGACTTGGGCTCTTTTAGGTTTTGTTTATTGTCTCTTTAAATGGCGTAAGTATATTATTTTAGTCCCTTTGATATACGTAGCAGTGGTTGCTTTTGCACCATCTTCAGTTGAGCGTTTGAGTTTTGGCTTCACTCCTGATGAAAATATGCAAACTCAAGAAACGAATTTCGAAGAAGATGGAGTTAATCTGTATGAAGTTACTTCTGGCCGTAATTTAGCTTGGCCATTAGTATGGGATTCCATTATTGAGGCCCCATACTTTGGTTATGGTAGAGATGCTATGGTAAACATAGGGCTTACGCTGAAAATGAGGCAGTTATATGGAGAATCTGATAGCTTTCCTCATCCTCATAACTCGTATTTACAATGGATTCAAGATAATGGCTTTATAGCGGCTTTCCCAGTATTTTTATTATATTTACTGTTCTTGAAATACTCTTGGAGTTTATTCCGTGATAAATCAAACCCTTTGTATGTAGTTACAGGAGGTGCTTCCTTTGCATTAATAGGGGCATTTTTAATTGCTTCTATAGGGAGTCAAACGTTCTACCCTAGAGAAGGAGCTGTTGGTATGTGGGTAGGAATTGCTTTGCTATTAAGGGTTTATGTTGAACGGAATAAAAAAAGAGAGGGTAAAAAGAGTTTACTTTTGGATGAATAAAACTTGAAGTGCTTACTATAGGTTCCACTGGTTGAGATGATGAGATCGAACTTAAGTGCAGGTTAAACAAGATTTATAGTTCTTTAACCTGCTTTGTATTTTTCTAATCAACTAATTTGTTATATCGATGCTTAAGATTTCAGGGGCATCAGGTAAATTATATAAAGATGAATCTGATTGCCCTCCTGTAGAGCTCTCATAAGCTCCAATATCCCAAATAGTTGCATCTGTTCTTACATAGCCTAGTATGTCTGAAGTGATTGATTCTCCATAAAGGTTTTCGTATATTGCATAAGAACTAGCTTTACTGCCTCTATCTATAGCTGCTGAACTTGAAGATAAGCTATAACTTTTATCATCTAAAAAGCTCGGATCAGTATCAAGGCAACTACCCCCGTTATCATTACATTTTCCTGCAGAAACTAATGAAGTTAAATCAGTGTATGTTTTCCCATCAATATGAAGTCTCATGGGGTTATAGAAAAGGTTGTTTTCAATATCAGAGTTATCGACAGTGGTATCATCTCCTTTTAGCATTATCGCATATTGGCTATTTCCTGTATAAGCGCCATCGTGTAGATTTGCTATGATATTACTCTTTATATCAGCTTCATATCCAGAAACTGCTTCATAGGCGATGCCTCTAACTGCATCTGTAATAGTATTGTTACTAATGTAAATATTACCGGTATTGTAAGCTGTAATGCCTACACCAGTTTGATAACTAGATATATCACTATGTGTTTCGCTAGCACTTTCTTTCATGCCATGGATATTATTACCCGTAATATGAACATCAAAAGCACCAGTTGATTTTATACCCGTTATACATTCAGATATATCATTGTTAATGAACCAAATCCTACTAGGGTCATAATGAACGACCATACACTCACCTGGGGAAGATGAAGATGTTTCAATATCATAACAAGTATTACTACTAATGATTACATCATCAGCTTGTTTTATGTCTACACAGTTCTCTCTTTCGCTATAGCTTGTGTTACCCCCATAATAAAAATGATGAGCATCTACACCCCCATGAGAGTATTGAACTCCATCTCCACCATTATGGTGAGTGGTATTATATAAGTGCCATACATTATTAATATAGCTTCCAGTTTGTAAAGCATGTCGATCATTTTCTGTTTCAGATTCCGAATCACCCATATATGAGATGGTATTGTTATAGGCAATAAAACCTTCAAACTGTAAACCACTGCTACCTTTTGCAGCAATGCCTGTTGTGCCATTTGCTAATGAGCCTGTGCCCGTAATAATAGTGTTACGTACCATTATATGGTCCGTTTGCAGGTCACGATAAGGTCGAGCAGAAATCCCTTTATCCCCACTGATATTTAAATTGTCTACATATAGGTAAGTTCCATATAATACCAGAGACATTTTTATTGAGTTGCCTTCTGCACCAACTACCCAAACAGGCTCAGACTCAGTTCCTTCCGATTTAAGATAAATTGTACTAGTGTATTCATATGGCCCACCATGTATCTCAACATACGAACCAGCCGCCATTGAAGAAGGGAATCGACACCTAGGCTCACTTTCAGAACCATAAGTGACTTTAGTTGAGCAGCTCGCATCTGAAGCATCAATATAGTACATATCAGTTATTTCAGATGTCCAATCTGAAGGGGGAGTGGGGGCTGATACATCAGGCGATATCCAAGCTTCAGGTATACCAAGAGGATATTCAAAAGCAAAGCTTATTGCTGGAAATGTTAATAGATAACATGATATATATTTTGATAGACTGTTCATCTTTGCTCCATGCGTAAATACTCTTATAGATTGTTTTTTAAATAAGTTTAATTGTGCTTAAAATGATTATAGAAGTAATTTGAATAAATCATAGTTTTCCAAATAAAAAGCAAAGTATTGTTGCTCTATTTTAAGTCATTAGTTAATAAATTTTATTTTAAATTAAAGCTTAATTACGATTAAGTGTATGTATTATATGCAACATATACTTTTAGATGATTGAAATACCTTATTTGCTTTTAATTTATATATTTATAGGTATTTTTTGTTTCTCTAAACATATTAAAATTAGCTCACCTAGCATTGTTGCAGCTAATAGTTATTTTTTCATAATCACACAATATTTAATTTTTTATAATTTATATATTTTCTTGTGATATAAAATCGTTAAATGATACTCTTTTATTAATAGGTAGGGCATTTTGAATAATGTTATAAATATTGTCCATTACTGGGGAGGTTTTCCTATTACTCCTACTTCTAAATGGTTGAGAACGCTAAAGCTAATTGAAAAATGTAATGCTAATGGGATGAATAATTGGCTGGTTTTATCTAAGAAACCGGAAGACGTTCATTTGATTGAACCGATGATTGAAGCTGGTTGTACAATTGTTTATTTACCAAGGTCAAAAAAAAGTTTTGATCTTGGATGCATTTACCGAACGTTTATATTTTTAAAAAAAATAAAGTGCGATATTTTTCATTGTCATAATGATCATACGAGTCCAATTGTCGGAGCATTCCTTGCTAATGTAAGAGTGAAAATCTGGTCTAAATTATCAATGTCAGCTGCTTATGAGAAAAATGTAAAACTGACAGGTATTCGTAAGGTTATGCCGAGTACAAGAGTTACCTGCTGGTGTGCAGATAAAGTGTTTGCAATAAGTGATGCTGTTAAGAAAGAGGTCTCTGAGCAAATCGGTTTTGAAAATAAAATTAAGGTAATCCATGCGCCTGTACCTGTTGAAAAATACTTATCAGCAACAGGTGTTGGTATACGTGAAGAGTTTAAATTTAAAGATAGTGACCTTGTGCTAGTTTCTGTTGGGCACTTTGCAGAAGTAAAAGGTTGGGATATAAGTGTTCAAGCTTTTGTGGAAGTACGTAAAAAAATACCACAGGCAAAGCTATTACTTGTTGGGAAAACAACATCTCAATCCTTTTATAATAAAATAGTCACCTTAATCAAAGTTAATGATTTGCAAGGTAGTGTTGTTTTCGCTGGTAATAGAAGTGATATTCCAAATATTTTAAAGGCTAGCGATATATTTATTTTTCCATCTAGGTCAGAAGGGGCTGGAGCTGCATTAATAGAAGCAATGGCTGCAGGAATTCCTTGTATTGGAACAAATACAGGAGGAATTCCAGGTATTATAGAAGATGGAGTGAATGGTTTTCTGTTCGAGCGTGAGAATGTCAGCGACTTATCTAAGAAAATACTAGATTTAATTATAGACTCAGAATTAAAAATACAATTTTGTACTGCAGCAGAAGAAAAGTTAGTTAATTTTACAATAGAAAGTTATGTTGAAGGGATATTCAATCAATATCAAGCTTTGCTATTAAATCGCTAAATTTATTATTCCATATGTTTTTTACAAGGTTAATAAAAGTTATGTGTATAACTCATATTAACAGGAAGGAAATTAAAAAGTGCTTGATACGTCTACTACAAAAATTGCAATTATTGGACTTGGTTATGTTGGTTTACCACTTGCGGTTGAGTTTGGCAAAAAATTTAATACGCTAGGCTTTGATATTGATTCTGAAAGGGTAATTGCTTTATCTAAAGGGGTTGACTCAACATTAGAGTGTACTTCACAAGAATTAAGTGAATCCCCTCACTTAATTTATAGCTCATCACATACCGACTTAAAAAACGCTAATATTTATATTATCACGGTTCCTACTCCTGTAGATAAAGATAAACAACCTGATCTCTCTCCGTTAATAAGAGCTAGTGAAATGTTAGGAGAAGTAGTAAGTCGTGGAGACATTATTATTTATGAGTCGACCGTCTACCCGGGAGCGACTGAAGAAGATTGTATACCTGTCGTTGAAAGAGTATCTGGTTTAACTTTTAATAAAGATTTCTTTGCTGGATATAGCCCCGAGCGAATTAATCCTGGGGATAAGGAACATAGAGTCACTAATATTCTCAAAGTAACAGCTGGTTCAACACCTGAAGTTGCTGAAATTGTCGATGATCTTTATAAAACGATTATTACTGCAGGTACTCATAAAGCTAGCTCTATTAAAGTAGCGGAAGCTGCTAAGGTAATTGAAAACACGCAAAGAGATATCAATATTGCATTGATTAATGAGTTTTCTATTATTTTTAATAAGCTAGGTATTGATACATTAGATGTATTAGAAGCAGCAGGAACTAAATGGAATTTTCTTCCTTTTAGACCTGGTTTGGTAGGTGGGCATTGTATTGGTGTTGATCCATATTATTTGACGCATAAAGCTGAATCTGCAGGGTATTATCCAGATATGATACTTGCGGGGCGACGTATAAATGATGGTATGGGGGACTTTGTTGTTTCAAGACTTGTAAAAGAGATGCTAAAGAAAAGAATTCATATCAGAGATGCCAAAGTTTTATTAATGGGATTAACTTTTAAAGAAAATTGCCCTGATTTAAGAAATACTAAAGTGGTTGATATTATTAAAGGTTTAAAAGAATATGATATTACCCCTGATATCTATGACCCATGGTGTTCACCTGAGTCGGCATTCGAAGAATATAATATAACATTAACTGAAGGCCCCAAAAAAGGCAGATATGACGCCATTATTATTGCTGTTGCTCATGAGCAATTTAAAAAAATGGGGGCTGATGAAATTAGACAATTAGGTAAAAAAGAACATGTTCTTTATGATTTGAAGTATATTTTACCAAAAGAAAAGGTGGATATTAGGTTATAGAATATCTAAATCTAACGGTAAATTTTCATGGTGAGCTTTTATAGAAGTAAATATGATTTGATATTATGAAACTTAAAAACATTATAAAAATTAGTTTTATCAAAGCTCTATATTACTCAGGTTTTTTAAAGCTTCTTCACCACAAAAATCGTCATAAAATTTGTGTGTTAATGGTACATGGTGTCATGGGCCCTGATACCAAAACTGTTTGGTCTCCATTGCGTAAGCAACTTTCCGTTAAAGAATTTGACCGAACGCTAAAGATGCTTTCCCAGCATTATAATTTTATTACCGTACAGCAATCTATCGATATCTTAAGTGATAAAATTCCACCTATTGATAATGCTTTATTGATTACATTTGATGATGGTTACCGTAATAATATTGATTATGCGCTGCCTATTTGTGAAAAATACGATATTAAGCCAGTTATATTTGTTGTAACGAATCACGTTAATTCAGGGCTTCCTTTTTGGTTTGACCGTTTAGATTATGCTTTGCAGCAGAATATGGGGCAGGTTCTTTCTTTGACCCATAAAGATGATGTTTATACATTTGATGCAACAAGCCGCGATGCCTTGGTTGACAGTTATAAAAAGTTTCGGGATATTTGCAAGGGTAAATTTAGTGATGATATTGAGCTTAATTACTTATTCGATTCTTTATGTGACACCTTAGAAGAGCGTTCAGGATCTGCTTTAAAAGATATTTGTCATGAAGATGATTGGTCTGCGGTTGTTTCATGGGAAATTTTAAAAAAATTGACCTCTGATAATCGTATTGATGTTGCTAGTCATACTCAGGATCACTTACGCTTAGATTGTTTAATAGAAAGCAAAATATTATCACAGTTAAAGCAATCAAAAGTCTGTATTGAAAAGGAATTAGCAGTCAAATGTGATTATTTTTGTTATCCTAATGGCAATTATAATAAGCTTTCTAAGCAACTAGTCAAAGAAGTTGGTTATCAAGCTGCATTTTCAACGGATGTTGGATTATGTCAATCAAAGGATGATTTAATGACATTAAAACGCTTTAATTTTCCTGCACATAAAAAAATTCCTGAACTGTTATTCCTGCTTAATACGAAATAATGATTATCTCGTTTTATCTATTTTATTGTTAGGGTTGTAAATTATCATGCTAAATATTTGTCTCGTGTCTCATTTTGCTTATGGTGCTGTTACTGGTGGAAGTCAGGGGTCAATAGGCGGTGTAGAAAGACAAACGAGCTTGATGGCAAAGTGGTTAGTGGCAAAAGGTCACAAAGTATCTTTGTTAACTTGGGCAGAAGGCAGTGATCAAGATGAAGTCATAGACGGCATTCATGTTATTAAAATATGTCGTCAAAATGCAGGTTTAAAAGGACTTCGTTTTTTCCACCCTCGTTGGACGGGGTTAATTGCTGCCATGAAACGTGCTGATGCTGATGTTTATTATCAAAACTGTGGTGAATATATAACGGGTCAAGTTGCCCTATGGTGCAAGCAGAATAATAAAAAATTTTTATACTCTTTAGCTAATGATTCTGATGCAGATTATAATTTACCAGTAATGAATACCTATCGAGAAAGGATCTTGTATCGTTATGGTTTGAACAATGCAGATTATATTTTATCGCAAACTAAAAAACAGATGAACTCTCTAAAGTCGGGTTTTAAACTTAATTCTGAGATCATGCCTATGCCATGTCCAGGCCCTCGTCATGATGAATATGAACAAATTATATTAAACCAACAATCTCCCTCCATTTTATGGGCCGCTAGGATCCATGAAAGTAAGCGTTTAGAGTTATTCTTAGAGGTAGCAAAGAGCTTACCTGAATATGACTTTATTGTTGGAGGTAGCCCTCAACAAGAAGACGCTTATTTTAAAAGTGTTTTAAACACAATGAATAGTCTCGACAATGTAACCTATCTGGGGATGGTTGCTCGTGCAGACATGCCGAACTTATACCGCAGTGCAAGCGTATTTTGTTGTTCATCGGTTTATGAAGGGTTTCCTAATACCTTTTTAGAGGCATGGAGCCAAGGGCTGCCTATTGTTTCTACCTTTGACCCAGACCACTTGATCAGAGACCGTCAGCTAGGCTTTGATGCCGTCACAAAAGACGACTTAGTCTCGGGTATTAAAAAGCTCTGTTCGAATCCTGAGTTATGGCAACAATACTCTAACAATGCACGTGAATATTATGTAAAGAATCACTCTGTTGATCAAGTAATGGAACGTTTCGAAGCTATTTTCACTGAATTGTCAATGTAAGGTGGGAATAATGCCAATAAAATTAGCGTTTGTTACACAGTTTCCTATTGATATAGACAGGCCGCACGGTGGAGTTGAAGCCGTCAGTGTTAATTTAGTTCCTGCGTTGGCAGCTTATTCTGAATTTGAATTACATGTCATCACCTTGTGCCCTGATACTATAACCGAGTCTACTGAAAAGCTTGAAAGTACAACTATTCATCGAATTCCCAAACCTGCTGGAAGTGAGCTAATCAATGCATTAAAGAAAGGTAAGCAGTTAATCGAAGGTAAGGTTAAAGAAATATCCCCTGATTTAATTCATGCGCATGATACTTATGGCATTATGGTTAAAGATTTAAATATGCCTAAAGTATTTACGGTCCATGGGTTTATTTATGGTGATACGTTATTAGCGAACGGGAAGTTTAATGTATTGCGCTCTAAAATTTGGAAAATAATAGAAAAATCCAGTTGGCGTAAGCAACCCAATATAATTTCCATTAGCCCTTATGTGAGAGAACGATTAACCGGTGTCACCAAAGCACATATTTTTGATATAGATAATCCTATCTCTGAGCTGTTTTTTGATTTAACAAGAGAGCCTCGCAAGAATGTGATCTTTACTTCAGCGGTGATTTCACCTCGTAAAAACGTAATACAGCTAGTTAAAGCAGTTAAAATACTTGTTGATAGAGGTGTTGAGGTTGAATTAAGAATTGCTGGTGGTGTTGTTGATCAAGATTATGCAACGCAATTAATGGAATTTATTGCGTTAAATAACTTACAACAAAGAGTCATACTTTTAGGGCGAATCTCAACACAAGAGGTTCAGGCTGAATTATGTCAGGCAGCTATTTATGGCTTAGTTTCTTTGGAAGAAAACTCCCCTATGGGCATTGAAGAAGCGATGGCGGTAGGTGTGCCAGTAGTAACTTCAAATCGTTGCGGCATGCCATATATGGTCAAACATGGTGAAACAGGTTATCTAATTAACCCTTTTGATGAGTACAATATCGCGAACAAATGTGAGTTAATTTTAAATGATTCTAAACTGGCTAGGAAAATGCACCTTAAAGCTAAACAACTAGCGAGAGATCTCTACCATGTTGAAAAGGTAGCTGCACGCACGATTGCTGTATATAACGAAGTGCTAGCGCCGTGAACACAATTCAATTATACCAAGCTTTTGTAGGGGCTTATTTTGTTTAAAAAGATTTCAGTACAAAGCCTGTTTACTATCTCATTGATTATTCTATTTGCTGTAAACACACTTGTTTTACTCACTATCTTCGACGAATGGAACAGTGATGGACCCTATAGTCACGGCTTTTTAGGGATTATTGTCGTGGTGTATGTTTTTTATCTCCAGCGACATCGTTTACAAGCAACTAATTTATCCAAAGGGCATTACAGTCTGGCTTTAGCCTGTCTAGTGTTTAGTCTATTTGTTTTCTTAGTGGCATTATTATCCAGTATCCAACAATTACAGCAATTAGCTTTTTATAGCACTCTCGTTTCCTTGTTTTTTTGTTTTTATGGTTGGAAAATGTTGCGAGCTTTTTTCATCCCCTTATTGATGCTGTTATTGATAATGCCAGTTTGGAACATGCTGCAATTGCCTTTGCGTGAGCTGTCAACTCAAGCTGGAGTTTGGGGACCTGAGTTACTAGGCATTGCCGTAGACCGTGACCATTATAGATTATCGACAGCGGGTGGTATGTTCGATGTTGACCCAGCTTGTTCTGGTTTAGGCTTTTTTATGGTCGCGGCGTTACTGGCGTTTTGTGTAAGCTACTTTAATAAGTTGTCCACTAAAAGAACCCTAAATTTTTTAATTATTAGTTTAGCGATTGCTATTATTGCCAACTGGTTAAGGGTGATGATTATCATCGTAGTGGGCACATATACTGAGATGAATCATTTCATCGTACATGATCACCTCACCTTTGGATGGATTGTGTTTGCTGTTTGTTTAATTCCACTTATCTATATTGCCCGTACTTTTTTTGAAGAAAGACCTGAAGATGAGAGCCAAGAGCTTATTCAGCCTGAAACTAGTGATGAGTCTTCTTTGAATAAAAAACAGGCGTCTATTACTTTAATTGTTTTAATTACTTTTGTGGCAGCTTCTTACTGGATCCCGTCTCGATATGATGAAAATTATGCTTTTGTTGAACCAAGCTTAGATAATTATCAATTAGTCAGTCGTGATAAACCCTACAGCCCAAGCTGGAAACCTTATTCACAAGGCGCCACTCAAGAGCGATTCTCCTATTACATTGATAAGTCATTAGGTTTTCAGGTTTATCTAGCTGATTACTATAAACAAGAGCAAGCTAGCGAAATGATCTTTGTAGAAAATTACCTGTTTGATGAAGACTTTTGGACAGAAATAGCAGAGAAAAAATTAGCAGTGCCTGGCTCTTCAAGTTTGTCACAAGCGAACTTAGTGGTATTAAAAAGATCGGCACACAGGTACCGTTTGGTTGCATCTTGGTATGTCATTAATGAGACCGTCACTAGCGATAAAAAAATGGCTAAATTAGCGGAAGTTAAAGCGGCGTTAATAGGGAAACCTGGGGCTACTCTAGTCGCAGTTAGCTTTGACTTTGACGGTGAAAATCAAGCAATGGCTGAACAACAATTAAGTGAGTTTATTGACACTTATCTTAATTCAAATCAATCTTAATTTTAGGTAGAAAACCCAATGCAAACTGTTACTTGGTATATTAAACGCATTCAGATGATGAGCTTGAGTGAAATCACTTGGCGGATTATCTCATTATCTGCAGCTTGGGTTGAGCGTATAAGAGTGCAGTTTAATTGGGTGTCTAAAGCGGAGTTTGTTAAAGGTTATCAATCTGGCTCAGATTTTAACCCTGGTTTTACTGTGTTTACCGGTCAACTATCTGCTTATAATACTGAGTGGAAGGCGCCTTTATTAGCTAAAGCTGAGATGGTGATGGCAAATAAATTAAGTTATTTCGATTTACACAATAAGCACCTAGAAACCCCTATTAATTGGCATAAAGATCATAGTGCGAATATCTACGCAAATACTGGGCATATATTGGACGTTAATTATCGTGACTTTAAGGTCAATGGTGACTGTAAGCTAGTCTGGGAGCCCAATCGTCACCATCAAATGGTGGTATTAGCAAGAGCCTATCAAGTGACTGGTGACATTCAATATGCACAAGCTGCCGTTGCACAGATGACTCATTGGTTAGATCAAAACCCCTACGGTAAAGGCATGAATTGGCGCAGTCCTTTAGAGTTAGCGATTCGTTTAATTAACTGGGTATGGACCATTGATCTTATTAAAGAGAGTGGTTTATTTGTCGGAGACTTTAAAGCACGCCTACTAGAAAGTGTTTTTCTTCATTGTCGTGATGTGAGCAGTAAGTTTTCACAAGGAACTTCAGCGAATAACCATTTGGTGGGTGAAGCGGCGGGTGTTTACATTGCAGCTAGTTACTTTTCAATGTTAAGAGATGCCGCTACGTGGAAAGATACGAGCAAACAAATATTAGAAAGAGAAATGGTTGCGCAAACCTTTGATGATGGTTGTACTAAAGAGCATGCTTTTAGTTATCAGTTTTTTGTATTGCAATTTTATCTGGTTACAGGATTAACAGGTAAATGGAGTGATGATGATTTTTCTGATAGGTATTGGAAAACCTTAAAAAGTTTATCACAGTTCGTTGTTCGCATTGCTGAAGGCGGTGAGCATTACCCTATGTTAGGTGATCAAGATGATGGTTATGTGCTAGATCTTGGGGATCATGTACATGATATTAATGCACTTACAGATGTGATGGGGCATTTTTATGATGATCCACTTTTTGCCTCTCCTCAGATTAAAAGTAGTGAATCAAGTTTTTGGCTATTTAATAATAGGCAAGCAAAAATCAATCGAGGGGTGGTTGTTGACTCAGCTTTAAATTCCATTGCTTTTGAAGATGCTGGCTATTACCTATTACAAGCAGGTAAGGTTAGTGATAATAACCAGGCGAGTATCTTAATGGATGTCGCGGAGTTAGGTTATACGGCAATAGCCGCGCATGGTCATGCTGATGCTTTAAGTTGTGTTGTGCGTATTAATCAACATGATTTATTTGTGGATACAGGTACTTATGATTACTTTAGTTTCCCTGAATGGCGCAACCACTTTCGTAAAACACAAGCACATAATACGCTAGAAGTTGATGGACTTGATCAATCTGTAATGACGGGCCCATTTATGTGGGAGTCACATGCGCAGTCAACTTGTATTGAATGGTCACCCTCGAAAAGTGGTGGAAAAATAGTGGCTGCACATGATGGTTATCAACGCCTACCATCACCTGTTACCCATCAACGTGATATTGAATTAGATATTACGCAACAACAGATAGTGATCACTGACTATGTCAAAGCAACAGCGCAACATGATATTGCCATCTATTTTCATTTATCTGAAGCTTGTCAGGATATACGTCTTGATCAAGGAAGTTGTTATATAACTTTAGGGGATAATGAAGTCGTGATCAGCTTGCCAGAACAAGTTAAAGCTACATTGGTTCAAGGTGTTCCTAGTGACGATAAACAGACACCTTCATTAGGTTGGTTGAGTCGAGGCTACCACCAGAAAGTGCCAATTACTACTTTAGTACTTTCCGCTGATATTAATGGTAATAGTGAGTTTGTTACGAGTATTGCCTGGAAATAAACGGTGCCTTAAACTAAGTCATTTATTTAATCTAACTGGTTTAAGGTATTTTCCCGTTGGCCAAATAGTGAAAAAGTTAAAGAGTGTGTTTTTCAGCTTATTTGGCCAAATAAGTAGATGTTGCCCATTGCGTTGTTTAGCTAACCAGCGCCTTTTGTGGTTTGTATACTGACCCAAAAAGTCATAATCCGTTAAGCCTTCCTGAATACACCTTTGCATGACGTGATAACGTAATACTTGGCCTGTGCCTTTTTGGAAGTCTGGATTAAAACCTTCTTGTAAGGCAAAAAATTGCCCGCGATATACATAACCAATTTGTACTGCTTGGGTTTTATCGTCACATGTTAATTCAGCTAATCTTAACCAACCTTTATGTAATGCTTTTCTTGTAAAGTCTTGATAGAAGGTAGCCATTTCTGGGCGTCGCTGAAAGGATCCTTTAAGACCAGTACGTTGCCAGCGTAAGTTATGTAGTTCAAATAATTGCTGCAAACTTTTATTAAGTAATACAGGGTCTTCACAATAGCTTACTTGCCACTCTCCTAACTTCGATAAATAACCTTGAGTCTGCTTTATATTAGTACGTAAGCTTTTTGATAGTTCAGGTAGCAGGGACAGGGATAGTGATTTTAAGCTGGTATTAGCGAAATCAACCTCACGTGACGCTAAACGTAGTTCAGGAGTTTGTTGTAGTGATGTTATTAAGCTTTGACCACCAGTTGTCCAGCTGCTGACATTCGTGTACCAAATAAGATCCCAATGAGAGCTTGTTTGTTTTGCTAGTAGTGTCTGCCAAAGCTGTTGCTTTAAATTAACACTATCTTGTTTTCTAACAATAAAGTTGGAGTACTCAGAGCCGATCCCTTGATCCCCTGCAAATCGTAATACTTGATAGGTTAATGTCTTAAGGAGTTGGTAAGGCTGAATATAAAAAGGGGCAATCGCAATCGGTTTGTTATTTTCTTTTAATACAATAAACAATAATTTTGTGTCAGCAAAGCAGGTATCTTTCCAACTTTCCATCCACTCCCAGGTGAGAAATATATTATCTGCATCGGATTGCTCTAATAAGGGGTTCCAGTCAGTTTGTAATGTTTTTATTTCCGACCAGGAGGTCATTACATGAGAAGTGATAACTGACATAGTGTAGTACATACCTTATTTGAGTAAATATTGATAATAAACATACTGGTTAGAAGGAGCTTTTGGTGTCCCTATCTCGTTATTTAACACAGTTAGATAAGCAAGATTATATTTTATTGTAAAATAAAACAGGTAAATAGCGGCATTAATTTAATTTAATCCGCATTTATTTGAGCTCCGCGGTTTAATCACATGATCTATTATTTTGCTATGCTATTATATTTTCACTATTAATTGTCTATGAGAGCAAAATGACTACGCAAAAAAATGAAAATATCCACATCCAATCAGAAACTGTTTTAATTACACCTGCAGAGCTTAAAGCGTCTTTGCCCGCTTCTGATAGTGTGTATCAATTCATTAATGAATCTCGTCAAACTATTTCTAACATCGTTCATAAAACTGACCATCGCTTTTTAGTTATTTGTGGTCCATGTTCGATTCATAATATTGAAGCTGCAAAAGATTATGCAACACGTTTGAAAGAGTTACATGAACAATATAAAGATACCTTATATATTGTTATGCGCGTTTATTTTGAAAAACCACGTACAACAGTCGGTTGGAAAGGTCTGATTAACGACCCTCATATGGACGATTCATTTGATATTGAGACAGGTCTTAAAAAAGCACGTGAACTTCTGCTTTGGATTTCTGAGTTAGGTCTACCTATTGCGACTGAAGCATTAGACCCAATCAGTCCACAATACATTGGTGACTTATTCAGTTGGGCTGCGATTGGCGCACGTACCACTGAATCACAAACACACCGTGAAATGGCGAGTGGTTTATCAACACCAGTTGGTTTCAAAAATGGCACAGACGGTAGCTTATCAACGGCTGTAAATGCAATGCAATCAGCTTCATCTCCACATCGTTTCATGGGTATTAACCAAGCAGGTCAAAGTGCATTACTACAAACTGCTGGTAATAAAGACGGTCACGTTATTTTACGTGGTGGTGGCGGTAAACCAAACTATGATTCAATCAACGTTGCACTAGCAGAGCAAGCGTTAGCAAAAGCGAATATGGAAGAGATTCTAATCGTTGATTGTAGTCATGAAAACTCTAGTAAAAACCATGAATTACAACCATTGGTTGCTAAAGATGTATTCCAACAAGTTGTTGCGGGTAATAAGTCTATTATTGGTATTATGCTGGAAAGTAATATTAATGCTGGTAATCAGCCAACTAAACTACCAGTTGAAGATCTTAAGTACGGTGTATCAGTAACGGATGCTTGTATTGATTGGGCAACTACCTGTGAATTATTAGAGCAAGCGGCTGTATCATTAAAAGATACTGTCTTGAATAAATAAGAAGTAAATTATGCCTTTAAGTAAATTACGAGATCAAATTGATGCTGTTGACCAGCAAATCATTGATCTATTAGCTGAGCGTTTACGCTTAGTGGGTGAAGTAGGTGAGGTTAAAACTAAACATGGTTTACCTATTTATGCACCAGATCGTGAAGCTGCAATGTTAGCTAAACGTCGTGAAGAAGCTGAATCTAAAGGGGTTCCTGCGAACCTGATTGAAGATATCTTACGCCGTACCATGCGTGAGTCTTATGCAAGTGAAAACGAAACAGGCTTTAAAACAGTTAACCCAGCAATGAAGCGTATCGTGATCATTGGTGGTAACGGTTTATTAGGCCAACGTTTTGTTGAAATGTTTAAACTATCGGGTTACGAAGTAGATGTTTTAGGACGTGCTAACTGGGATCAAGCAGAAGCTATTTGTAGCAAAGCAGGTTTAGTGATTGTTGGTTCGCCGATTGATGTAACTACGGATGTGATTAAACAGCTTAATTTCCTCCCTAAAGATTGTATTTTAGCGGATATTACCAGTGTTAAAGACGAACCATTAACAGAGATGTTAGCGGTCCATGAAGGCCCTGTTGTTGGTCTTCATCCTATGTTCGGTCCTGATATCTCTAGTTTTGCAAAGCAAGTTATTGTGTACTGTGATGGACGCGGTGAAGAACACTACCAATGGTTAATTGAACAGATGAAGATCTGGGGGGCACATCTTTACCCTGTAGCGGCACCTACACATGATGAGTCGATGACGCTAATCCAAGCACTACGTCATTTCACTAGTTTCGTATATGGTGTTCATCTGCAAGAAGTAGATGCGGATCTAGAGCAATTATTAGATCTAAGTTCACCTATTTATCGCTTAGAGTTAGCAATGGTAGGGCGTTTATTTGCGCAGGAGCCAGCTTTATATGCTGATATTATCCTATCGCAAAAAAATAACTTAACCATGATCAAGCGATACCATAAACATTTCTCTGATGCGATCGAACTATTGGAAAATCAAAATCGAGATGAGTTTATTGAGCGTTTTAAATCAGTTACTAACTGGATGGGTGATTATTCATCATTATTCTTAGATGAAAGTCGTGTGATGTTACAGCAAGCACATGATAATCGTCATTATGAGAATAAGTAATATCAACGATATTACCGAAAGGAGGCAATAGCCTCCTTTTTTATTACCGAAAAACTAATCTAAGTAAAAATATGATCTAATTGATTGGTCTATTTCGGTATTATTGATGAAACTCACCAGTTAATTTTACAGATTGGCATAAGCGGCGATAGCCATTAAGCGAAGCTTAATATTAGGGGGCGTAGGCTTCAGCCTGCATGTTTATGTGTTGAATTTGATTTTGTTTTTGATTCATACCAATCAGAGTAAAAATATTATCTAATTGATTTACCTATTTCGGTATTATTGATGAAACATATAAAGCATGAAATGACTTTATCCCTATAAGAGTGAAAAGTATATGCTTTATGGATTGGATGAAACTCACCAGTTAATTTTATAGATTGGCATAAGCGGCGATAGCCATTAAGCGAAGCTTAATATTAGGGGCGCAGGCTTCAGCCTGCATGTTTATGTGTTGAATTTGATTTTGTTTTTGATTCATACCTATCATAGTAAAAATATGATCTAATTGATTTACCTATTTCGGTATTATTGATGAAACATATAAAGCATGAAATGACTTTCTTAGCCCCCTATAAGAGTGAAAAGTATATGCTTTATGGATTGGATGAAACTCACCAGTTAATTTTACAGATTGGCATAAGCGGCGATAGCCATTAAGCGAAGCTTAATATTAGGGGCGCTGGCTTCAGCCTGCATGTTTATGTGTTGAATTTAATTTTGTTTTTGATTTATACCAATCATAGTAAAAATATGATCTAATTGATTTACCTATTTCGGTATTATTGATGAAACATATAAAGCATGAAATGACTTTCTCAGCATCCCTATAAGAGTGAAAAGTATATGCTTTAGAGATTGGATGAAACTCACCAGTTAATTTTACAGATTGGTATAACTATTAAGAAAGTGAATCGAGCTTAAATGAGAGATCAAAAAAGGAGGCTGATAGCCTCCTTGGTGTTAATGACTCATTAATTTAAATGCAGTCTTTATGCAGCAAATTCTTTGTTCATTTTGATTTCAGCATCTGATTCAATTTCAACCTCTGGCTCTTCTATCGGCTCGCCTGAAATTTCACCGTTACGACATAACTCTTTACCGTTATTTTTCGCTCGGTTTGCTTCATCTTTATGAATGTGTTTGTTTAATTGACGCTCAATTTTTTGGAATAATTGCGTGATAGCAACATATAAGTCGTCATGCTCAGCATGAGCAAAAATTTTACCGTTTGGAACACCAATTGTGCCTTCAATTTTGACACCCTTAGGCTCTTTGGTGATGATGAAATGTGGTTTAATCAGTGAAACTTGTAGTTTCTGTAACTTTTCGAAGCGTTCCTCTACTTTTGCGCGCATTGTGTCTGTGATAGTCATTTGTTTGCTAGTAATTTCAATTCTCATTTAGGACACCTTTTAGTTATACACTTATTGTGTTCAGTAATAGATTAGGCTTTTCAATTTAATTTAAATGTGATGAAAGTCACATCTAGAAAGCCTTCTCGATAAACCAATTTATTCTTTGAACTAAGCATATTTTTTTGAAAAAAAATTGCAATTTTACTTGCTGAATTGTCGTACTTAGTCTGTGAAAGCGTAAATTAGTTTTATTCTTTATTTCAGATTACATCTCCTATTATTTGTGGTTAAAAGTCTTTCAATAACTTAATCATTTGATATCTTTAATGCTCTTATATAATCACTTTATTAGAGCTATTCTGTTTTATGAATAAGATTAAGCATATACACAGTTACATATTTTGCACCCTTTTTACAATGAGTTTTTTTTCTCATGGTCAATCTTGGGCTGATGCTATTAGTATGTATGGGGATGTAAAGTACGATTTCAAGTTCCAGCATTTTGATTATGTGAACCCAAATGCTCCTAAGGGAGGGACATTTAAACAAGCCTCAATAGGTAGCTTTGATTCACTCAACCCATTTATAGTAAAAGGAAATGCCGCAGAAGGTGTTTCTTATATCTACGATACATTATTACAGCAATCCAGTGATGAACCTTTTAGTTTATATCCATTAGTAGCAGAAAAAGTGAAGGTTGCGGATGACTTTGGCTCAGTGAGTTTTTTAATTAACCCTAATGCAAAATTTCAAGATGGTCAGCCAATTACTGCAAAGGATGTAAAATTTAGCTTTGATATATTAACCACAGAAGGTGCGCCTCATTATAGTTCCTATTACGCTGGGGTTGAGCAGGTTGTGGTTGATAGCAGGTTACAGGTGACTTTTAAATTTAAAGAGACTGGTAATCGTGAACTTCCTTTAATTATTGGTCAAATCCCTATTTTCCCAGCACACTTTTGGCAGGATAAAGCATTTGCTAAAAGTGGTTTGATTATTCCGCTTGGATCCGGACCTTATCGTATTGAAGGTTTTGATGCTGGTAAGCAGATCGTTTATCAACGTAATGAAGATTATTGGGCAAAAGGTTTACCCGTTAACAAAGGGCGATACAATTTTGATCGTCTTATTTTTGATTATTATCGTGATGATGCAGTGGCCTTTGAAGCCTTTAAATCGGGCGCTTTTGATTATCGTTTAGAAAGCTCTTCTAAACGTTGGGCAACAGGTTATGTTGGCGAACAATTTGATAGCGAAAAAATAAAACGAGAGCAAATATCTGATAAAAACCCACAGGGAATGCAAGGCTTTTGGTTTAATTTACGTAGAGATAAATTTAAAGATCCTAAAGTACGCAAAGCGATTTCATTATTATTCGACTTTGAATGGGCAAATAAAACCCTGTTTTACAATGCGTACACACGTATAGACAGTTTTTACTCCGGCTCTGAGTTAGCGACAGGAACAAAAATTAGCGAAGCTGAAAAGGCGATTTTAACCCCTTACAAATCAGAGCTCCCTGAATCAGTCTTTCAGCCTTTAACGAATAACAAAACATCAGGTGATGGCAACGTGAGAGTGCAGATGCGCCAAGCAGTTGCATTATTAGCAGAGGCGGGTTACACCTTAAAAGACAGTAAAATGCAAAACCAGCAAGGTGAGCAATTGAGCTTTGAGTTTTTACTGTATAGCAAAGACTTTGAGCGGATTATTCACCCATTCCGTCGTAACCTACAAAGAATAGGCATTAAAACTAATATCCGCTTAGTGGATATTTCACAATTCATTAATCGTTTAAACAACTTCCAGTTTGATCTTGTTTCATTACGCAAAGGGCAATCTATTTCCCCTGGTAATGAACAAGCAAGCTTTTGGGGATGCGACAGTGCTAATCAAGTGGGCACATCGAATTGGGCAGGTATTTGTGACCCTGTGATCGATGCCTTAACTAAACAGTTAATTACTGCGACCACTCGTCAACAGCTAGTGGATACAACTCAAGCGCTAGACCGTGTGTTATTGTCGCAGGATATGGTGATCCCTCAGTGGTATTTACCGGCATCTCGCATTGCCTATTGGGATAAATTTGAGCACCCGAAGATCGCTCCCGATTACGAGCTTGGCTTAGATACTTGGTGGTCAAAGGAAGTAACACCTAAAAATAATGAAAAGAGACAATAGATGCAGCAATATATTTTAAAAAGGTTGTTGTTAATTATTCCAACGTTATTGGGGATCATGACCCTTAACTTTTTTATTGTGCAAGTTGCTCCTGGTGGGCCAGTGGAACAAGCCATTGCTAAGTATCAAGGAATTGATGCTAATGCTAGTAATCGTCTTACTGCAAGCACTGAAAGTGAGATAAAGCAGGGGGCAAGTAAACAGAGTCAATATCGAGGTGCGCAGGGGGTGGACCCTGAGTACATTAAAGCTTTAGAAAAGTTATATGGTTTTGATAAACCTTTATATGAGCGTTATTTTTCCATGTTGTGGCGCTATATCAATTTTGATTTTGGCGATAGTTTTTATCGTGATAAAAGCGTGATTGATTTGATCTATGAAAAGATGCCAGTATCGATTTCCCTGGGTTTATGGACGACCTTATTAGCCTACTTTATTTCCATTCCCCTAGGTATTAAAAAAGCCACTAGTCACGGTAGCCGCTTTGATGTGTGGACCAGCACTGCAGTTACCATTGGTTATGCTATTCCAGCCTTTATTTTTGCGATTATTTTAGTGGTGCTTTTTGCTGGTGGTTCCTATTTTAGTTGGTTTCCTTTGCGTGGTTTAACCTCCGATAATTTTGAGCAACTGTCTTGGTATGCACAAATTAAAGATTACTTTTGGCACCTCGCCTTACCGATTCTAGCCAGTGTATTAGCCAGTTTTGCTACCTTAACTATGCTCACGAAAAACTCCTTTTTAGATGAGGTTAATAAGCAGTATGTGATAACCGCTAGAGCGAAAGGCTGTTCTAAAAATAGAGTCTTGTATAGGCATATTTTTAGAAATGCAATGTTATTAGTCTTAGCTGGGTTACCTGCTGCATTAATTGGGATTTTTTTTACTGGCTCTATGTTGATTGAAGTGATTTTCTCATTAGATGGATTGGGGTTATTAAGCTTTGAATCGGTTATTTCTCGCGACTATCCAGTTATTTTTGGCTCCTTGTATATTTTTACCTTAGTGGGGTTAGTGTTGAAATTAATTAGTGATATTACCTACACCTTAATTGATCCACGTATTACTTTTGAGGGCCAATAATGTCGTTACTATTAACTTGGCAGCGTATGCGGAAAAACCCGAGTAATCATCAACGTTGGACTCAATTCAAAGCCAATAAACGTGGTTATTATTCACTGTGGATCTTTACTATTTTATTTTGTTTAAGTTTGCTTGCAGAGCTTTGGGTAAACGATAAACCGATTATGGTGTCCTATCAGTCAAACTGGTATTTTCCTGTGATTGAGGATGTCCCAGAGCAAGAGTTAGGTGGGAATTTTGATATCACCACCGATTATCGTGACCCTTATATGATTAATAAAATTAACCAAGAAGGTTGGATGATTTGGCCTTTGATCCCTTTTTATTATGACTCCATTAATTATGAACTCACTAGCGCAGCTCCTTCAGCACCAGATGCGGTGAATTGGTTAGGTACCGATGATCAAGGGCGAGATGTAGTCGCCCGTTTAATTTATGGTTTTCGTATCTCTGTAGTGTTTGCACTAGCCTTAACTTTAGTGAGCTCAGTGATTGGCGTCATTGTTGGCGCTATCCAAGGTTATTACGGCGGTAAAATAGACTTATTAGGGCAACGCTTACTAGAAATATGGGAAGGTTTACCTATGCTGTTTATGCTGATTATTTTGGCTAGTTTTGTTGAACCGACCTTCACCTGGTTATTAGGGTTAATGATTGTGTTTAGCTGGCCTAGTTTAGTGAGTGTGGTTCGCGCGGAGTTCTTACGCGGCCGCCATCTGGATTACGTAAAGGCAGCAAAAGCATTAGGTGTTAAAGACAGAACAATCATGTTCAAACATATTTTACCCAACGCTATGATTGCGACACTCACTTTTATGCCTTACCTGTTTACTGGTGCGTTAACAACGTTAACTTCCTTAGACTTTTTAGGTTTTGGTTTGCCTTTAGGATCGGCATCTTTAGGGGAAATGATCTCCCAAGGGAAAGATAATATGCATGCACCTTGGTTAGCGATTACCGCTTTTATCTCTCTGTCGAGCATCTTAGTGTTATTGGTATTTATTGGAGAAGCTGCACGTGATGCATTTGATCCGAGGAAAACATTATGAGTGAACAAGCGCCTCTATTAAGTGTTGATAATTTAGCCGTTAGTTTTGCTGAACAGTCTATATTATCCGGTGTTAGTTTTACTTTGGAACAAGGTAAAACATTAGCGATTGTTGGCGAGAGTGGATCAGGAAAATCACTAACCGCATTATCTATTCTGCAATTATTACCCTATCCACATGCTCATCATCCAGCGGGTAAAATCCATTTTCAAGGTCGACCATTGCTCGGAGAGCCTGAACAAGTGTTGGAGGCAATCCGCGGTAATAAAATCAGCATGATCTTTCAAGAACCAATGACCTCATTAAACCCGTTGCACAGCATTGAAAAACAAATTGGTGAAACTCTCTTGTTACATAAAGGATTAACCGGAAAGAAAGCACAATTACGGAGCATAGAACTACTCAAATTAGTTGGTATAGAAACCCCTGAAGAACGCTTGAATAGCTATCCTCATCAGTTATCTGGCGGACAACGTCAACGAGTGATGATTGCTATGGCATTAGCAAATGAACCTAATCTATTAATTGCTGACGAACCTACAACGGCGTTAGATGCAACGATTCAAAAGCAGATATTGGCGTTATTGAAGACGTTACAAAAGAAACTCAATATGGGTATTTTATTAATTACCCATGATTTGAATATTGTTAGGCAGTTTGCTGATGACGTTCTAGTTATGTGTAAAGGGCAACAGGTTGAGTATCAAAAAACAGTGCAGGTATTTACTGCGCCACAGCATGAATACACTAAAACCTTGTTAAATGCAGTACCTGAAGGTGAAATGCCTGAATTGGTTGATCCTAAAGTAATGTTAAGTGCGTACAAGGTTAACGTCAGTTTTCCCACTAAGAAAAATTTTTGGGGAAAAGTCATTAAATCGGCGCAGGTAGTAAAGGATGTTTCTTTAACTATTCACGCTGGGGAGACGTTAGCCATTGTTGGTGAAAGTGGTTCAGGTAAAAGCACTTTGGCACAGGCATTGCTTCAGTTAAATAAGCATACTGGGCAAGTGGTTTACTTAGGAGAAACAATAGGACAGTTACCTAAAAATGAGTTGCAGTTGTTACGTCAACAATTGCAAATTGTGTTTCAAGATCCTTACGCGAGTTTGAGCCCAAGAATGTCGGTGCGTGATATTGTTGCAGAAGGTTTGCAAGTTTTTAACCAGCATAATAAGTTGAGTGAGCAAGCAGTAGAACAACAGGTACAAAAAGTACTATTAAAAGTAGGTTTGGATAGTAAGGCGGCTAACCGATATCCCCATCAGTTTTCTGGCGGGCAGCGACAACGTATTGCCATTGCAAGGGCGTTGGTATTAAAGCCTAAATTAATTGTGTTAGATGAACCCACTTCAGCATTAGATAGAAGTATTCAAAAACAAATTATTGAGCTATTGAAGAATTTACAACAAGAGCTAGGATTAAGTTACTTGTTTATTAGTCATGATTTATCTGTGGTAAGGGCAATTAGCCACCGAGTATTAGTATTGAAGTCTGGTGAGGTAGTAGAGCAGGGGACTACCTCTGAAATATTTGAAAACGCAAAGCATAGTTATACGCAAGAGTTGCTATCGTCAGTTGTTTTGTGAAATGATGTTTTAATTACTTATTATTTATGTTGAGGTGTTATGAAGAGATTAATCTTAGGGTGTTTGTTATTTTCAACATCAAGCTTCGTGAGTGCATTAAGTTTAGATGCTCAACGAGATATTTTTACTGAAACCTTAGCATTACAAGAGAAAAAAGAGTGGCAAAAAGCCAATCAAAACATTCAAAAAATTGATGATTATTCATTAGCGTATCTGGCTAAATATTATTATTTAAGAGCTAATCTTGATACGGTTAGTGATCAAGCTGTTTTAGATTATATTGCAAATAATAAAGGCAAGATCGCAGCAGAAGATCTGCAGCGTAGTTATCTTTTCCACCTATCAAAAGAGAAGGATTGGGCGCAGTTTATGGTGGCCTATCCAAGAATGCCAAATAATCGACAGTTAAAGTGTCATTATTTGCAGGCTGCCATTGCAACAGGCAACGCTAAAAAAGCGTGGCCTGATGCGCAGAAATATTGGTTATCTAGCACCTCTCTGCCAAATGCATGTGATGATGTGTATGTTTTTTACCAAAATAGTGACCTGTTAACACAAAATGATATATGGCAACGTTTTGAGTTAGGTTACGTGAGTAATAAACGTGGTTTAATGCGCTTTTTAATGGCCAGAATGAATAAAGAAAATCTCGCTTTAGCCAAGCAATTATACAATCTACATGAAAAACCAGAAACTCTGTTAAACAGTGATCTTTTCAATTCACGATCTGCAAGTAGTTTTAGCTTCTTAGTACCCACAATAAAGCGCTTAGCTAATAAAGATTTAGGAAAAGCGATGGAGCTTTACAATTTTTATAGCAAAAAAGTTAACTTTACTAAGAGTGAAGAAAAACAGTTAAAAACACAATTTGCTCGTATTATCGTTCAACGTGGTAAAATTCAATACTTCGCTTGGTTAGATAAAGAGTTAGGGAAGTTGGGTAATGTATCCTTGATTGAGCAGCGTATTCGTTATGCGATTAAGCGTGATGATTGGAAAAACATCGAATTTTGGATCTCGCAGTTACCAGATGATAAACGTAATTCATCGGCTTGGTTATATTGGCAAGCACGTGTTTTAGAGCATGCTGGGAAATCAGATCAAGCAGAGGCTTTGTATAACAAAGTTGCTAAAAATCGTAATTTCCATGGTTTTATGGCCGCTCAAAAACTGGGTGTAGATTTTTCACTTAACGCACAAGCTATTGTTGAAAAAAAAGGCAGCCTAAAAGGATTAGAAGCTAAGCTATCTGTGATTGAAGAGCTGCTTTACCATGACCTAAATATTTCAGCTAAAAGAGAATGGCAACGATTACTCAGTAATCAGAGTAAAGCTAAACAGCAGCAATTAGGTTTGTATGCTTACAATCAAGATTGGCCATATTTATCAGTGCTAGCGAGTATTAACTCTAAAAGCTGGAATGCATTAAATATTCGTTTCCCGAATGCAAAAGCTGAAATATTTGTAGAGGCCGCTAAACAATATGATGTTGATCCAACCTATATCTATGCGATAACCCGACGTGAGAGTAGCTTTGACCAGCATGCTAAATCTCCTGTAGGTGCGAGTGGTTATATGCAACTGATGCCTAAAACGGCAGAGGAAACAGCAAAAAAAATTGGTTTAACAGAATACAATAAAGTAGAGCAGTTAAATCAGGGAGAGCTTAATGTTCAGTTAGGTACTGCATACTTTAATGGGCTATTAACCCGTTATAATGGTAATCGAGTATTAGCGACAGCTGCTTATAATGCCGGTCCACATCGCGTGGATAGATGGGTGAGTGCCGAAAAGAAAAAAGGCAATAAAGGAATTGAAATTGATAGCTGGATAGACACTATCCCATTTTATGAAACTCGTGCTTACGTACAAAACGTACTCGCGTACAATGTTATTTATCAACATGTGTTTGGTAAACCATTGAAGTTTCTTCATAATGAAGAGTTATCAGGCGACTACTAATTGTTAATCGTTTGTTTATAACACCGCTTGTTGGTATCACCAGCAAGCGGTGTTTTGCTTTTCACCATCGCTTGTTTTTAGGCCGCTTTGGTTAATATACAAGCTTTGACAAATTACTTCGTCATGCTTTTGTACACTACTCTCTTTCACTTGTGCTTTTAAAAGGTAAGTGTGTGTTGAGGCTGACACTATGCTAAAAGTATAGTGCTCATGTGCTGTTGGTAAGCCAATAATATTGATATCTGAACTGTAATTCGGCTCTGTGATGCGATAACTACTTTGCTCTACTTGTGCTTTAATCAGTTCACTTTGTGCTTCAGTACGTCGTGTTTTTAAGACAAAGTCTTGATATGAAGGGTAAGCAATACTGACTATGATCCCTAAAATAGCGATAGCGATCAGTAACTCAATTAATGTAAAACCACGATGTAGGCTGATCATTTGCTTCCCTTATTGTTAATGCTTCGATAGGAGCTTAACGAAGTTAATCGTCGAATATCTTGAATGTAAGTCATACATTTCTGCGTAGAAATGACGATGAATACTTATTCTATTAATTAGCTAAGGTATTTTTCGTAGATTAAATAGCTTATTAGTTGCGCAAAAGAGAACAAGCTTTCAGTATTTGATCCATTATTAGTATAGGAAAGCATTGCAAAGTCGCATGCTAGGAAAGCAGGTTATGTGTGAATTTGTATAGTTAGTCATGTAACCAGGGGGAGGAACTTTCTAGAGAGTTACGACTAACATGGCTAAAGAACAATAAAATTTAAGCACTTAAAGTGCTAATAACATCCTCTTATTAATCAAATAACTTGTGTACCACGACCAATGTTTCTTCTATTTGTGCTGTGCTACTCGGCGCGATATAAATAGTATCATCGCCAGCAATAGTACCTAAAATACCTTCCGCTTTACCCATTGAGTCAAGTAAGCGAGCGATTAATTGTGCAGCTCCAGGGCTGGTTCTAATAACAATTAAGCTTTCATTATGGTCAATATCTACAACCAAGTTTTTAAGTGGGCTAGTGGTGGTAGGTAAACCTAATTCTACGGGTAAACAATACACCATATCACCCGTTGCATTACGGGTTCTAACAGCACCTGTTTTACTTAACATACGAGATACTTTGGATTGATTGATATGTGTAAAACCGGCTTCTAACAAAGCATCAACAATCTCACTTTGTGAGCTTAAATGCTCTTTTTTAAGTAAACATTTAAAAAAGTCCATCAATTCAGAAGCTTTGCGCATTACTGTTCCCATCTATTTAAGATAATAAAGGGACTATTTTAATCTAAAGTAGTGCCCAGTGAATAGATTAAATGTCACTTTTTTTGCATATTTATTCGTTTTTTATAAAATAAATGCATTTATAACAGGATAGCTACTTTCTTTACGGGAGTTCTGCTAACATTTGCTGGAATTAAATTTTATCAGGACGATATCTTATGGCTTTTTTGATGCGCAAATTAGCGCTTATTAGTTTCCTATTATCCACCTCTTTTTGTGCACAAGCGTTAGAAAAAATACAAGTTAGATTTGCTACTGATGCCAACTACTACCCCTTTGAGTTCTTGACTGAAGATAAAAAAATTGCAGGTTTTGATATTGATATCGCAATGGCTATTTGTGGTGAAATGAATATGAGCTGTAGTTTTGAACATCATCGATTTGATGGTTTATTATTAACCCTTCCCTTTGGGCGGTATGATGCAGTGATTGCAGCATTGGATATTACTAGCGAACGACTAGAAAAAGTCGACTTCAGTGATAGTTATTATAAAGTCCCACCTGTATTTGTTAGCAAGAACCCATTACAAACTGCCTTTTCATTATCAGGTAAGTTGATTGGCGTACAAGCGAATACCTCTAATCAAAATTATTTAATAAAATTGGCGCCTGAAGATAGTTATATTGTTCCCTACTTTTCTTCAAAAGCGGCTTTATTAGCTCTACAAAGAGAGAAAATTGATGCCGTTTTTGCTGATTTTGAGGTGGTGAATGATTTTTTGAGTAAACAAGATGGGCAACAGTCCCCTTTGGTGATCAGCAGAACGGAGTCAGTGTTTGTTGAGCAATTTTCTAAGGGTTATGGCATTGCTGTGAAAAAAGGCAATGATGATCTACGTTTACGTTTAAATGAAGGTTTGAAGTTAATTGTTGAAAATGGTACTTATAAACAGATTTATGATCAATATTTTCCTCAAAAATAGTCCTGAGCTGAGGAATTTAGTAGTACCCATTCATTTACAAATACGCTAATCTTTAACATAAGTCACAATTGTTTAACATATTTCACACATGCGTATTTATTCACTTTAGAATAGATGCGATTACTCTTAAATATATAAACATTTTTTATTTCATTGGAGAAAAATATGAAAGTTGCTGTTCTTGGTGCTGCAGGTGGTATCGGTCAAGCCCTCGCTTTATTACTTAAATTAGATTTACCAGCAGGCTCTACATTATCACTATACGATGTTGCTCCAGTTACTCCGGGTGTTGCTAAAGATTTAAGCCACATCCCATCAAGTGTTACAGTTGATGGTGTTGGTGGCGATGATCCAACGGCTGTTTTAGAAGGTGCTGACGTAGTATTAATTTCTGCGGGTGTTGCACGTAAGCCAGGTATGGACCGTTCAGACTTATTCAACATTAATGCAGGCATCATTAAAACATTAATCGGCAAAGTAGCTGATGTTGCGCCTACAGCATGTATCGGTGTTATCACAAACCCAGTAAACACAACAGTAGCTATCGCTGCTGAAGTATTAAAATCAAAAGGTGTTTACAATAAAAACAAACTATTTGGTATTTCTACGCTAGATGTTATCCGTGCTGAAGAGTTTGTTGGTGAGCTAAAAGGTATCCCACCTGAAGACGTATTTGTTAACGTTATTGGCGGGCACAGTGGTACAACTATCCTACCTTTATTATCTCAAGTGCAAAACGTTGAGTTCACTGACCAAGAAGTTATCGACCTAACTGACCGCATCCAAAATGCAGGTACTGAAGTTGTAAATGCAAAAGCCGGCGGTGGTTCTGCTACGTTATCTATGGCACGTGCTGCAGCTGTATTTGGTGTTAACCTTGTTAAAGCACTATCTGGTAAGCAAGGTATTATTCAGAATGCTTATGTAGATGGCGGTAACCCTGACTCACCATTCTTTGCTCAACCGCTATTATTAGGTAAAAACGGTATTGACCGTGTGCTACCTTGTGGTGAGTTAAGTGCATTCGAAGAAGCGAAAAAACAAGAGATGCTGTCAGTATTACATGCTGATATTAAACTGGGTGTTGATTTCGTTAACAACTAATCTGCTTTTTTGTTATTAAGCGTTTATAATAAGGCCAGTTGTACTGGCCTTTTTTGTATCTATAAGGGGAAGCTAGCACAATCCGTATGCACAAAAAGGAGTGGATATGAAAGTTGTAGAAGCAATGACCTCAAGAGTTGTCTCGGTGACCATGGACGATCGTATTCCTGTCCTTAGAAATATATTATCTGAAGCTGGTTTCCATCACTTATTAGTGATTGAAGATGGCAAACTGCAAGGTGTGATTAGTGACCGAGATTTATTAAGAGTACTAAGTCCTTTTTTAGGTACTGAAGCAGAGTTGCAGCGTGACTTTGACACCGCACAGCGACCAGCACATCAAGTAATGACTCGTTCCCCTGTGACGGTCGGGCCAGATGCTTCAATTAAAGATGCGTTAAACTTGATGTTAACTCACGATATTAGTTGTCTGCCTGTATTAGATCAGGATGAGATACTAGGCATATTCACCATGCATGATGGAGTGAGAGCCTTGATGCGCTAATTGTAGGTGTTTTAAATTATTGAAGGGCAGCTGTCTATATTCATTATAAAAGACAGTTCAATAATCATTTGGTGTATATCTATTGCTTTAAAGCAGTTAGTTAAATAAATTTATATATACAAATATCATAAATAATACATTTTAAATATTTTATATTGCACCTGTTATTCTTTATAGTGTCGACCTCGACCAGTTACCTGAGATATATATGGACTATCTTCCGATTTTTACCAAATTACAGAATCGTCATTGCCTAGTAGTGGGCGGCGGGGACATTGCTGCGCGTAAAGTGCATCTTCTATTAAAAGCGAATGCTTCAATTACTGTGTGTGCACCAGATATTTGTGATTCGTTATTAGAAAAAGCCAAAAATAACCAACTATCAGTGATTCAAGCGCCTTTCTCCGATGAGATGATGGAAGGCAAATGGTTAGTGGTAGCAGCCACCAATCAACATCATATCAATGAACATGTTGCACAACTTGCAGAGCAAAAACAGATTTTAGTTAACGTGGTCGACGAGCCCAAATTATGTAGTTTTATCATGCCTTCTATTGTTGACCGCTCTCCAATCGTTGTCGCTATCTCAAGTGGTGGTAAAGCACCTGTATTAGCACGTTTAATACGTGAGCGTTTAGAAGCCTTATTGCCGATGCATTTAGGGCGATTAGCACAGATTTCAGGTGAATTTCGTCACCGTGTAAAACAGGTGATCACCAAAGAGTCACTGCGCCGCCGTTACTGGGAAAAGTTGTTTGGTAATGGGGATTTAGCAAGTTTATTGCAAAAAGGTCAAACCGAAAAAGCCCAACAATTCATGGAAGATAATTTGAATGATGATGTGGCTCAAGGTGATGTTGCACTTGTAGGCGCTGGGCCAGGCGATCCATCTTTATTAACACTCAAAGCATTACAATTAATGCAACAAGCGGATATTGTTTTATATGATCGATTAGTTTCTAAGGATATCTTAGAGCTAGTACGCCGTGATGCTGATTTAATCTCGGTAGGGAAAGCCGCAGGTAAACACGAAGTGCAACAATCTCGCACCAATCAAATGTTAGTGGAGTTTGCTCAACAAGGTAAGAAAGTAGTTCGTCTTAAAGGTGGGGACTCCTTTATCTTTGGGCGTGGTGGTGAAGAGTTAGAAGAGTTAGTTGAAGCAGGCGTTGCTTTCCAAGTTGTACCGGGCATTACATCTGCCTCTGGATGTAGCACCTATGCTGGTATTCCTTTGACTCATAGAGATTATGCTCAATCGGTTACCTTTGTAACAGGGCATAGAAAAGAAGACGGTAAAGCCTTAGATTGGAAGTCTCTAGCGACACCACACCAAACATTGGTCGTGTACATGGGCTTATTACGTGCACAAGAGATACAAACTAACCTTTTAATTAATGGGCGTGATGAGCAGACACCTGTTGCGTTAATTAATAAAGGGACTACCAATGACCAACAAGTGATCACAGGAACCTTATCTGAACTCTCTATTTTAGGCGGTGGTTTGGAAGGGCCAACTATTATGATTATTGGTGAGGTTGTTAATCTAGCATCGAAGCTCAATTGGTTTGAAGCTGATAATAATAAAAAGCTATCCAGAGACCCGTTTTTAGTTAATTTGTCTTAGTATATCTAGCTACGCATTTAATAAAAAAACCTGATTTAATCAGGTTTTTTTATGTCTATTAAACTTGGTTGTTATCTAATATTGAAGTGAATTAATCATTATCCCATTGTGGGTTAATATGCAATGCATTGTGATACAAGCGTTGATAATGTTTTGCTGAGTCAGACCAATAGAAGTGTGAACGCATGGCTTGAGTCTTCAAGCGCAACATCTCTTCTGGGTGCTCAATATAGAGTAATAATGCACGTCTTAATATATTCAATAACTCGTTAGCATTTGGTTCATAAAACATAAAACCATTGGCATTATCCGTGTCTTGATCGTAGTCGATAACCGTATCTTTTAATCCACCTACAGCACGTACAATAGGTAGGGTGCCATAAGCTAAACTATATAACTGGTTTAACCCACAAGGTTCGAAAATAGATGGCATTAAAAAGAAGTCAGAGCCCGCTTCAATCAAGTGTGATAACTCATTGCTATAACCATTAATAAATTTAAAGTTATCGCTATAATGAGCGGCTAATGCAGTTAAGTGGCCAGTAATTGCTGGGTCACCAGAGCCAACAATGACAAGTTGTACATTATGTTTTAAAAAACGTTCAAGAATTGGAATAATAAGCCCAAACCCTTTTTGGTCGGTTAATCGACAAACCATGCCAAAAATAGGAGTGTCATTGATGGTTAATCCAACTTTCTCTTGCAATGCTTTTTTACACTTCTCTTTGCCTGATAAATCATTGCTATCAAAATGGTAAGGGATCAGTTTATCTGTTTCAGGGCTCCAATCGTTATAATCACAGCCATTTAAAATGCCTTCGAAGTCGTGAATACGTTCGATAAAGTGATCGGACATACCATGAGAGCCTAACGGAGTTAACAGTTCACTTGCATAGTTAGGGCTCACTGTATTGATTTTATCAGCGTAAATAACACCTACTTTTAAAAAGTTAATATAACTATAACTTTCTAACACACGGTCATCCATGCATGAGCTAACTTCTGGAATCAGACTTAACAAGGATTTTTCAAAAATACCTTGATACGCTGAATTATGGCTAGTTAGTACGGTTTTAGTCTCTGAAAATTGGCTGTAATTGTGAAAGCGAGTTTTTAATAAGTAAGGCACAAGCCCGGTATGCCAGTCATTACAATGAATGATATCTGGCGAGAAGTCTTCCGCTAAAGTCGTTAATAATGCGGCTATTCCGAAGAAAGCAAAACGCTCTCCATTATCAGCATAGGCATTGTTTTCTTCACCGTATAAGCCTGAACGATCGAAGTAATGGGCATTATCAATGGCTAAAACTTTAACACCATCTAAAGAGAGCGCTTGTACTGAAAAAGGAATATCCGGTCGTGCAGTATCGGTTTTTAAGTGTAGTTGATGTACCTGTTTCGCTGTTTCTCGGTGCTCTAGCGTACGATAAAAAGGAGTGATAATCACCACTTCATGCCCCATATTACGTAGCTCTAAAGGTAAGGCTTTAGCTACATCTGCAAGGCCACCTGTTTTTGAAAACCCTTCTACTTCAGAAGAGATGAACAGGATTTTTAATTTTTTAGAATCCATTGGAAACGCCTTTATTCAAGCATAATTTATGCTGTTTATAGGTTAACTATCAAAGCCAATTCTAGCACCTTTGGGGATAACCACTATACCTTCATCGGAAACGGTGAAGCGCTTTCTATCACTGTCTAGGTTTACACCAATTTTAACACCATCTGCAATTTCTACATCTTTATCAATAATGGTTTTGATAATTTCACAGTTTTTACCGATTTTAGTGTCTCCGAGTAATACGGACTCATACACAGTACTGTCTTCATCAACAAAACACTTAAAGCCTAATACTGACTTTTCAACCGTGGCACCAATGATTAATGCGCCATCTGAAATTAAAGACCTACGGATAGAGCAGTTACTTTGTTGATGGTTTTGAAAGTTAGCAGCAGGTAAGGCTGGATAATGGGTATGCATTGGCCATGCTCTGTTATAGAAAGAGATAGGTGGAGTCTCTTTGATAAGATCCATATTTGCTTCCCAGTAGGACTCAATGGTACCGACATCACGCCAATAAGCTCCGCCCACTTCATTGGGGATTTTATTGGTGGTGAAGTCATAAACAAATACATCTTCAGTCTCTAACAGGTGAGGAATAATATCTTTACCAAAGTCATGACTTGATTGCTCATCTTCGGCATCACGAATGAGTTCTTTTTGTAGCGCCGCAGAGTTGAAAATATAATTACCCATTGAAGCGAGCACATGGTCAGGATCACCTGGGATGGTTTTTGCATCTTCCACCGCAGGCTTTTCAGTAAAGCCAATCATTCTACCGTTAACATCTACTTCAATAATACCGAAGTGGTAAGCTTGTTCTTTTGGTAAGCGAATAGCAGACACTGTTAAAGTCGCTTTTTTCTGTTTATGGAATTCTATTTTTTGTCGAATATCCATTTTATAAATATGATCACTACCAAAAATACAGACGATCTCGGCTTCATCCGCTTCAATAAACTGAATATTTTGATAAATAGCATCAGCTGTGCCCGTATACCAATGCTTGCCCTTGTTCATTTGTGCGGGGATCGCATCAATGAAAGTGTCAGTAAAACTATTTAATTCCCATGCTTTACGTAGGTGTTCGTTAAGAGATTGCGATTTGAATTGCGTTAATACGTAAATACGTAATAAGTCTGAATTAACAAAGTTATTTAATACACAATCAATTAGTCGATAACTGCCACCAAAAGGCACAGAAGGTTTGGTACGTGATTGCGTTAATGGGTAAAGACGGGAGCCTTCGCCGCCAGCTAAAATCATAGTAAGAACTTTTGCCATGAGTAAACCTCATCTTAAGTAATATAAGTAGCAGTATTAGTTTGTTGGATTAGTGGTTATGCAAAGCCGATACGGCTTCCTTTTCCAATCACTACAATGCCATTTTCAGAAACAGTAAAGTGTTTACGATCTTCTTCTAAATTTTCACCAATAACGGTATTGGGGGCAATTTCGACATTTTTATCTAGAATGACATTGGTTAAACGTGCACCTTTACCTATTTTGGCATTACCTAAAAAGACACAGCCTTTTACTTTTACCTCGGTACATAAATGGCTTCTAAAACCAAGAATAGAGTTTTCTATTTCAGCACCATTAATATAAGAGCCAGCCCCTATATGAGATTTTGAAACACGGGTTTCAGAGTCACCTTGATCACGGAATGTCGCTGGTGGTAAGGGCGGATGATAGGTGTGTAAAGGCCAGTTTTTATTATATAAAGAGATAGGTTGATCATCATTGAGCAGATCCATATGCGCTTCCCAATATGAATCTATGGTACCTACATCTCGCCAATAAGCATTTTCAGGTTCGCCCGGTATTTTATTGTCGTTAAAGTTATAAACAAATACCTTTCCCTGTGGGAACATTGTAGGAATGATATCTTTACCAAAGTCATGGCTAGACTCTTCATTCAAAGCATCTTTCTCTAACGCGTTGAGTAATATATCTGTTTTAAAAATATAGTTACCCATAGAGGCAAGTACATGGTCTGGGTCACCTGGGATTGTTTTTGCTTCATCATTGTTAGGCTTTTCTGCAAAACCTATCATGTGTCCCGCATCATCTATTTCTATAATGCCAAAATGGTGTGCTTGGCTTTTTTGTACACGAATCGCAGCAACCGTTAATTCAGCATCCATTTGCTGGTGGTGATCCACCATTTGTTGCACATCCATTTTATAGATGTGGTCACTACCAAAAATACAGACATGGTCAGCTTTGCTTTTTTCAATAAAACGATAGTTTTGATAGATCGCGTCAGCAGTACCTGAATACCAGTTTTTATTAACACGCTGTTGTGCCGGGATTGCTTCAATGAAGCGGTCTGAAATACCTGATAATCGCCATGCACGGCGGAGATGAATATTGAGAGATTGGGACTTAAATTGAGTTAATATATAGATTTTCATTAAGTCTGCATTAACGAAGTTATTTAATGCAAAATCAACTAATCTATAATTTCCGCCAAAAGGGACAGCGGGTTTACTGCGATTCTTTGTTAATGGAAAAAGCCGAGAGCCCTCACCGCCAGCAAGAATCATAGCCAAAATATCAGCCATAGAACCTCCACATATATTATGTTTTAAAGCTATGCATAAAACCAATCCTACAAACTTAATGTTCTATTTCGCTTGTTAAAAATACTTACCTCTTTGTGGTAAGTTTCGTCAATGGAATAAACATTGATGACATTTACACCTTAAGCTAAGTCACTCTTCCTACGCAAAATTTAGAGCATTTATTTAATATAATTGGTCTCACTGTCAACCTGACCAATAGTGTGCGCTGTTTTATCTATTATTTAGCGGGTAAGCATTTCTTCCTAAAGCTTTAAGTCGTTACTTACTTTAGCGCTAAATCAATTATTTTTTATTATTAAGACCACATTATTAATACAGTTGAGAGATATGCCATAGCGCCTGTTTAACTAAATCAGTTTAACTCTTTGATACTAACAACAAACGACTAAGGTAACAGGTTTACATGATAATTATTTGAGGCAACTCAATACTTTAAATTTATTATTTTGAGCATCTTCACTAAACTGCTGATATGCCTGAATTAAAAGAGGCTCATAGCGTAAGAATTTATTCGCGACTATGGTTAGCCTACCTTTTTTCTTTAAAAACTTAGCTGATTCGTTGATAAACCCTTCTGCTGCCTGGTAATTAGTCTTTTGACCAGAGTGAAAAGGCGGATTAGAAAGGAGTAAATCGTATTCTTTATTTACTTTTGAAAATACATCGGATGCAAAAACATTCGCTTTAAGAGCATTTTTTTCTAATGTTAGTTTTGCACTGGCTAGAGCATAAACGTTTACATCAATTAAATCTAATGATAATTGAGTATGTTTTTTAAGGAGATAGCAAGATAAAACACCTGCGCCGCAACCAAAATCCAATCCTTGACCTGATAGATTTTCAGGTAGGTTCTTGAGTAACAATTCACTGCCTTTGTCTAACTCTCCAAAACTAAATACACCCGGTAAAGAAACAATAGTGAGAGAAATGTTATTGATATTCAAAGGATACTCTTTAATCCATTGTTGTTGTTTAAATTCACTAACAGGTTTGCTTAATTCAGCATAAATAATGCTACAATGTCGTGCAGAATCAATGGGATTACTATATTCTGAATAAGGCTTTATAAGACCTGAAACACTTTTGATACCACATTTTTTTTCACCAACTAATACAATACCCGCGCCTTCTTTTAAGTGGGGGGTTAAGTTAGCCAGTAGGTATTCAATTTCTGTCTTGGCTTTAGGAATATAAATTAACAGCAAATCAAATTTTTGTGGCGTATCATTACCTTGATAATCTGCTGTAAAATGTACATCTGAATCCGTTAATTGCTCTTTTAATTGCTCATAATAACGGTAATCATTGAAACAGAAAGTACTTGATGATGCTATTGTTTGTAGGTGGATAGGGTAGTGGTCATCTATATTGCCTGCAACTAATATAGATTTATCGATAAATAAAGATTCGTTACGCTGTAACACTTGGCTTGGATTTGAAAGGGTTGAATTAATGGCCATGAAAATTTCCTATTACAGCTTATTATTAGAAGCTTAAATGATGATGAAAGTATAACGACCAAGCATTATACCAATTGCATTAAGTAGATGACGGTAATCAGTAAAATAGATCCGTTTATCGATGTGTTGAGTATCATACCAATGGAAGTGGTTACTTGGCTCGGTATTATATTGTTATTTTAATGATTACTCACCTTTACATTTGAAATAGTTTGCCACAGGGATGTTATGAAGTTCACTAATAAGTTTACGTTTATTACTAGTGCGATTGTGTTGACGTGTATTGGCTTAGTCTTAGTTGGAGGCTTATTCAGTTTACGCGCACTGACCTTGAAGCACCATCAACAAAGAGTTGACAGTATTATTCAAGTTATTGAAAAACAGTTAGACAAACAAACTACTGTTACTCAATTTGATCACTGGTTACCGGATCTCTTAGACGCCTCTGGTATTGTCCGTTTAGAGGTTAAACGAGATGATGTTACCGTTTATCAAAACTATTTTGAAAGTCGTGAATACTACCCAATGCGGTTGTTACTTCGTTACTCTTACACCTTAGATAATTATCCTGGGGTGCATTTGATTTTACACACTCGCCAGCCTTTTTCTGATTTGCAATTCACCTTTTGGCCCTTGATTGGGATAAGTACTGCTATCTTGCTTTCTTTGAGCTTACTGTATTTTGCCTTGCGTTGGATTAAACGATCTTTTAATGGTGCAGAACTATTAGAGCGTCGAGCACGCTATTTGTTGCAGAACAATCCAACAGCACGTATTGCACAAAAAGGTGAATGGCCGAAGGCGGCAAGTAAAGCGTTAGATGTGTTATCTGAGCGATTAGAAAACAGTCGTAAAGAGCGAAGCGTATTTGATATTCATATTCGCGGTAAAGCGTTTTTAGATGAAGCAACGGGGATAGGTAATCGCCTGGCCTTTGATAATCGTCTTGATACTGTAGTGATGGATGAGAGTTATGCATCGAGCACTTTAATCTTAGTTAGCTTAACTGAATTAAGCACGTTGAAATATCGTTTTGGTAGCGCGCCAAGTGAAAAAGTCATAGAGCAGATGGTCGATTTGTTAAATCATTTCTGTCGTCGTTTTGATGATAGTTTTTATGGTCGTGCGAATAAAACTGAATTTGTTATTCTATTGCCACAAATGGATTATGACGAGAGTAAAGTGGTAGCAAAGCAGCTTACTCGTTCATTATTCCAATTACAATTACCCGAGCCAGAAATGATAGAAAGCTTCTTTCATGTTGGTGTTGTTAACTTTCCGTATGCGAGTAAAACAGACCTGATTATTGATGACGTAAATCGAGCATTGTTAGTGGCTGAGCATCAAAAAGTTAGTGGATGGCATATTTCCGAGGAAAACCTGAAGCATACAGTTGTTAGTAAAGGATCAGTACGTTGGCGTACATTGTTAAATCAGGTCTTAGAGAAAAAGTCTCTATTACTCTATCAACAGCATGTGATGGAACGAGATGCGGTTGGTATTGTTTATTCAGAGTTATGGCCACGTATTATCAATAATGACCAAGAGGTAATTACCTCAGGTACATTTATGCCGATGGCTGAGAAGTGTGGGCTACAGGGAAAAATAGACAGGCAGATGTTAGAAAAGGTGTTAGCGTTATTGGTACAAAGAGGTGAGTCCTCTAAGCCTATATCGGTGAATGTGTGCTCACACCTATTAATGAATAAAGAAAACTACAAATGGTTCCTATTTGAATTGATGCAGAAACCTAAGGCGTTACGTAATAACTTAGTGATTGAAATTTCTGAGCATTTAATCGATAAACATTATCACTCTTTACGTACCGCCATTGTGCCATTACAGAAAATAGGCTGCCAAATCGCCATAGATAATGTTGGTAAGTACGTCATTAATACACAATACATTTTAGATTTTAATATTGATTACTTAAAACTTCACAGCAGTTTAATCAGAGATATTCACTTAAGAAGCACCAATCAAGTGGCGGTGCAAAGTTTACTAGCAAGTTGTTTAAATAGTGATGCAAAAGTTATTGCCGTGGGTATTGAAAGCCAGCAAGAATGGAAGTGCTTACTTCGCTTGGGAGTATACGCAGGACAGGGTGGGTTGTTTATGTCACCTAAACGTATGCGTGCTATCGATATCAGTTAATCCGCACTGAAGGTAATCAATAATTTAGCAACTGGCATGTTCTCCAATGGCTATATTATTGAAATTTATTAAGTAATTTTAATCCTGCTAACCCCTGTAACCCGCCAGTATGTAGCGCTACTATCTTGGTGCCTTTGGGAAAGTGATTCTGTTCAATCAATTGCCATAAAGCATAAAACATTTTTCCTGTATAAACAGGTTCAATAGGGACCTGTGTTTGTTGTGTAAATTGATGACAAAACTGAGACAAAGCTTGAGATATCTTCCCATAACCACCTTCATGATTTTCAGTATGTAAGTGCCAACTAACTTGGTGCTCTTTATTAACTAACTGTTTGATAGTCTCCCGTAAATAATCCGCATTCTTTAATACTGCAACGCCATGTAGTTGTGTATTAGGGCTCTGCTGTAAAGCTCCGCTGATTAAACCGGCTAAAGTTCCTGCACTGCCAGTTGCCGTAAATATATGGTCGACAGGGCCAATATGTTGCTGCTTTAACTCAGTAATAATATCCGCAACACCAGGTATCGCTAAGTTATTAGTACCTCCCTCTGGAAGTATATAAACCTTGGGATTTTGTTGTTGTAATTGCTGTAAATAATCCGCTTGTTCTTTTAAGCGGTAGGTTTTTCTATCAACAAAATTTAACTTCATGCCCCATTTCTGTGTCTGAGATAAGGTAGGGTTAGAAGCATAATGCGCTTCCCCTCTGATAATACCTGTTGCTTGAAATTTAAAGTGGTAACTGGCGGCAGCTAAGGCATGGATATGATTGGAAAAAGCACCACCAAAGCTAAGTAGGTGAGTTTTTTGTTGTGCTTCCGCCTCAAGTAAATTGTGTTTTAGTTTTCGCCATTTATTACCTGAAATTTCTGCATGTAACAGATCGTCGCGTTTAATAGATAATTGAACGCCTTTTTCTGTGAGTAAAGGATGAGTAATGCTTTGCAATGGGCTCGCGCCAATCTGCTGATATAAAACACTATTGGTAAAACTCATTGTTTGTTAAGCCTGTAAAAATGATGCTGAGCTATGAGAGCTTGCTAGGTAGTTGATAACGCTTTGTAAATGATAGGCATATTGAACTAATAACACTAGCTGAATAATTAATTTAATAGTGCTTAAGTTATTTGTTGGGTGGTTAAAGTGTTGTTTTATTGAGCGAGTCTTGCTTTTTCTTAAAAAAAACTAACTGCTTGTGATGTAGGCATCAAATTAGTGATTAAACAGATTCATATCTTTTAAGGTAGTGGCAGTCTGTTAACAAGCTTATAACACTTATCCTGTTGTGAGTAGGTGAAACAGAGCGAGGCTAGTTTCACTTTATTGTTTTAAAACAATGGGTTTAACCTAAATTTACATGGAGTTTACAATGCTGAAGTCTTTATTTAAAAATACCTTAGTGGCAGCTGTTGTGATGGCAACCAGCGTTAATGCATTTGCTGCGGACAAAGTTTATCGTTTGAAATTAGCGGAATCATGGGGACCTAATTTCCCTGTTTTTGGTGATTCAGTGAAGAATATGGTGAAAATGGCAGAGGAAATGTCAAATGGGCGTTTGAAAATCCGAGTGGATTCGGCAAACAAACATAAGTCGGCCTTTGGTGTTTTTGATATGGTGAAAAGTGGCCAATACGATATGGGCCATTCAGCAAGTTATTATTACAAAGGAAAAGTGCCTAATACGATGTACTTCACCACTATGCCTTTTGGTATGACGGCGATGGAGCAATATGCTTGGTTCCAATACGGTGGTGGTCAAGATTTAATGGATGAACTTTATGCTCAGCATAATTTAGTTGCCTTCCCAGGGGGGAATACTGGTGTGCAAATGGGGGGCTGGTTCCGTAAAGAGATCAATAGTTTAGAAGACTTGAAAAACTTAAAAATGCGTATTCCTGGTTTTGCCGGTGAAGTCTTAGCAAAATTAGGTGCAACGCCAGTGAATATTCCACCGGGTGAGTTATACACGGCTTTAGAGCGTAACACGATTGATGCATTAGAGTGGGTAGGACCATCTTTAGATTTACGCATGGGATTCCATAAAATTGCACCTTTCTATTACATGGGCTGGCATGAGCCTGCAACCGAGTTAATGTTCATTATTAACAAAAAGAAAATGGAGAAGTTACCTGCCGACTTACAAGCTATTTTGAAAGTAGCAATGCATAAAGCCTCTTACGATATGTATGTGCAATCTTATGCATCAAGCGCGGAAAACTGGGCTGAAATGACCTCCGAATACCCTAATATTCAAGTTAAAACCTTCCCTCCTGAAGTGTTAACTGCATTGAAAAAAGCCAATGATGACATTCTTGCTGAGAAAGCAGCTGATGACGAAATGGCGGCTCGAATTATTAAGTCTCAACAGGATTATCTGAAATTAGTACGAGTATGGACTGATATTTCAGAGTTTGGTTATATTCAAAGTACTAAAGAATAATTGCTTGATTATTAAAAGCGACACTATGGATTGTGTCGCTTTTGATTTTTGCTTATCCACTCTTTATCTATAAGGAATATTATTGGATGGAAAGTCTGCAAAGTGTATTTGATCGTTTTTCCGATATAGTTGGAAAAATAGCAGCCACATTAATGATCCTGCTGCTAGCTAATGTTTTTTACGATGTGGTGGCACGTTACTTTTTTAAATCCAGCTCCATTGGTTTGCAAGAGCTAGAGTGGCATCTGTTTGCTTCAATGTTTTTATTAGGGATTGCTTACACCCTAAAGGAAGAAGGGCACGTTCGAGTTGATATTATTTATGAAAGGTTAGGTGAAAAAGGTAAAGCATGGATTAATTTTCTGGGCTGTATCTTCTTCTTGTTACCATTTTGTGCGCTTATTATCTGGTACGGCTACGACTTTGCGTTAGAGTCATATAATTTACAAGAAACCAGTGGTGATCCCGGTGGTTTATCACATCGCTGGATTATTAAATCGATGATCCCGCTCTCTGCATTGGCATTAGCATTAAGTGCATTCGGTGTATTAATAAAAAGCTTACGTAGCATAAGCAATAACCACATTTAAAGGGAATTTTATGATTGGTATTATTATGTTTGGAGTGGCGTTATTACTGCTATTAACAGGTTTTCCTGTTGCCTTTGTATTTGCTGGTGTTGCATTGATCTTTGGCATCTTCGCCGAAGGTGTAGAGTTATTTGCTTTTATGCCTTATCGCATTATGAGCATCATGGAAAACTCGATCATGATGGCAGTCCCTATGTTTATCTTTATGGGGAATATTCTACAAAAAACCAAATTAGCGGAACAATTGTTAGAAGCCATGGGGCAGTTGTTTGGGCGTGTTCGAGGTGGTGTTGCTGTTTCTACCATTCTAGTAGGTTGCTTATTAGCGGCTTCAACGGGTGTGGTGGGCGCATCTGTGGTAGCAATGGGGGTAATTTCATTACCTGTGATGCTCAAATATAACTATGATAAACAGTTAGCCACTGGGGTTATTTGTGCATCGGGCACCTTAGGACAAATTATTCCACCTTCTATTATTCTTATTATATTGGGTGATGTAATGGGGGTGCCAGTAGGTGACCTATTCAGAGCTGCGGTTTTCCCTGGGGCAATACTCGTGGGGGCCTTTATCCTCTACGTGTTGATTTATGCATATTTTAAACCTGAATCTGCACCTGCATTACCAGAGTCAGCCTTGTCTGGAACTCGTGGTGTAAAACCTTATTGGATCGCTTTTAAAGCGATTGCACCACCTCTTACTCTTATCTTTGCTGTATTAGGCTCTATTTTTTATGGCATAGCGACACCCACTGAGTCTTCTGCGATTGGTGGTGTGGGAGCGATTCTATTAGCTATGCTATATAGACAATGCTCATGGAAGGTGATTTGGGAATCCTCCTTTGAAACCCTTAAAGTGACTGCAATGGTATTTGCTATCTTTATCGGTGCAACGGCTTTCTCAATGGTTTTCTCTTACACGGGTGGTGAAGAGATTATTGAGGAGATCATGTTTAGCTTACCGGGTGAAAAATGGGGCTTCTTAATTATCTCAATGATTGTTATTTTGATTCTAGGTTTCTTCATCGACTTTGTTGAAATCTCATTCATTGTGGTACCTATGCTCTACCCAATTGCTGAGATGATGGGGATTGATCTTACTTGGTTTGCAATATTGATTGCCATGAATCTACAAACCTCATTTTTAACACCACCCTTTGGGTTTAGCCTCTTTTATTTAAAAGGGGTTGCTCCACCACAGGTAAAAACCATGGATATCTATAAAGGTGTTATCCCCTTTATCGGTTTGCAATTGTTAGTATTAGCTTCGATCGTGATATTCCCAGGTTTTTATGGTTTTGATTAGTTAACCATTATTAATTTATCGATATTACTTAAAGCCTCTTTAATAGAGGCTTTTGTGTATTTAACGGTAAATTTAAGATTGCAGGGATAGTGAAAATAAGCGATATTTATTGAGACTTATCCATTAAACTAATAACCACCTCTCTTCGTTATATTTATTAATCACTAAAGGACTCTAATGTTAGAAATTGTTGTCATTTATCTTGCTGCCGCGCTAGCCGCTGTTCCTATTGCTAAACGCCTTGGTTTAGGCTCTGTATTAGGCTACCTGTTAGCAGGAATTTTAATCGGACCATTTGCACTAGGATTGGTAGGAGACCAATCTGAAGTACTGCACTTTGCAGAGTTTGGTGTGGTAATGATGCTGTTTTTAATTGGTCTCGAGTTGCAACCGAGTCGCCTATGGAAATTGCGTCATTCCATTGTGATCCAAGGTGGTTTACAAGTTGGATTAAGCACCTTATTAATATGGGGCGCTTGTTACTTATTATTTGATATGCATTGGCAAACAACATTAGCGTTAGGTTTAATGTTAGCGTTATCTTCTACGGCCATTGTGTTACAAACGCTGACTGAAAAAGGCTGGATCAAGCAACCCGCAGGGCAAAATACCTTCTCTATCTTACTTTTCCAAGATATTGCAGTGATCCCTATTTTAGCTTTGTTACCTTTATTAGCGTTTAGTGATGCAAGCTCAAGCGTTAACAGTCACGGTAGTCTAATAGAAGATTTTCCTGCTTGGGGACAAGTCGCGGTTTCAGTGTTAGTGATTAGTGGCATCTACTTTGTTGGCAAATATGTTTCAACGCCTTTGTTCCGTTATATTGCAGAGACTCGCTTAAGGGAGATTTTTACGGTATTTACGCTATTTTTGGTGGTTTCTATTGCCTTGATTATGCAAAAAATCGGACTTTCACCGGCATTAGGTACGTTTTTAGCCGGAGTGGTCTTGGCTGAAAGCGAGTTCAGGCATGAGTTAGAAACAGATATTGAGCCCTTTAAAGGTTTGTTATTAGGGCTATTTTTTATTGCGGTAGGCGCCTCTATCGACTTTCAACTGTTATCGGAACAATTTTTGTTAATCATGGGATTAGTGATTGGCTTAATCGTTCTGAAGGGGCTTGTTTTATATGGGATTGCATTACTTTTTAAGCTTAAATCTAAGCAGAAAATATTATTTTCATTGGCATTAGCGCAAGGTGGTGAATTTGCTTTTGTATTGATTTCATTAACAGGTACTTTAAATATTCTGACCGCTGAAGAGTCTAAAATAACCACCTTGGTGGTGGCTATTTCTATGTTATTTGCACCTGTATTATTAATGATATATGAGCATCTGTTATTAAAAGACAAACATACCGCTGCGTATGATGATCCTGAACATTTAGAATCTACTGATCATGTGATTATTGTGGGCTATGGACGTTTTGGGCAAGTGGTAGGGCGTTTATTAACAGCGCAGGGATATCATCTATCTATTTTGGACCATAGCCCAGCACAAATCGATTTAGTGCGTCGTTTTGGTATTAAGGTGTTCTATGGTGATGCTGCTCGTGGTGATTTATTAAAATCAGCCGGTGCAGATGAAGCTAAGTTACTGGTGATTGCTGTGGATGAGGCGGAAAAGTCTCTACAAATTATTGATATTGCACAAAAGCATTTCCCTAACTTAAAAATCGTGGTGCGCGCCATTGATAGAACACATGCTTATCGAATTATTCAAAAAGGCGTCCATACTTTTAGACGTGAAAGCTTTGATTCTGCGGTGAATTTAGGTGTGGATGCATTAAAGCTATTAGGTGAGTCGCCATCTTTTGCTGAAAAGGCCGGCGACCTATTTAAGAAGTACGATGAAAGTGCATTAGAAGAGTTAGCAAATGTCTGGGGAGATGATAAACACTATGGTGCTGCGGTTCGCCAACACCTAGCGGATCTAAAACAGGTGCTTGATAACGATAAGTTACAAAATCAGAATCAATACCAAGAAGAGGAGCAACAGAGCCCTCATAACGATCAAAAATAATGATTTGTTTATTTATACCAATTATATTAAATAAGTGAGCTAAATTTTGCGCAGCAAAAATGACTTAGTTTAAGACGTAAATTGAGCCTATCGATGATTAACTTCGTTAATCATCTGTCGGGGAATGAATGAAAAGATATTCATTCTTTAATGGCTGTTCCCTTTACGAAATTTACGACGAAGAAATAAACTATTTTAACAAGTAAAATAGATCTGTTAATTAGTATGATTGGCATTAGTCTAGGATCAAAAAAGCCAGCTTAGTTGCTGGCTTTTTATTACGAGTGATAAAGTCAGTTTATTTAACTTCTTTACCTGATGCTTGTAAATCTGCATGGTATGAAGAACGTACTAATGGGCCACAAGCAGCATGTTCAAAGCCGACTGACTTAGCCATTTCACCTAGTGCATCAAACTCTGCTGGTGGAACATAACGCTCTACGGCAAGATGTTGTAAGCTAGGCTGTAAGTATTGGCCAAGTGTTAACATGGTTACGCCATGGTCAGCAAGATCTCGAATTACTGTTTCAATCTGTTCGTTACTTTCACCTAAGCCCATCATAACACCAGATTTAGTAGGTACAGTAGGGTGCTGCTCTTTAAACTTCTTAAGTAGCTGTAATGACCATTTGTAATCAGCACCTGGACGAACTTGCTTGTACAAGTGCGGCGCAGTTTCTAAGTTATGGTTAAATACATCCGGTACATCTTTTTCAAAACAAGCTAATGCTTTATCCATACGGCCTTTAAAGTCAGGTACTAATATTTCAATCTTAATACTTGGATTTAATAAACGGATTTCACGAATACAATCAGCAAAGTGTTGTGCGCCACCATCGCGTAAGTCATCACGGTCAACAGAGGTAATTACAACGTATTTCAACTTCATATCTTTGATGGTTTCTGCCAGTTTTTTTGGCTCATCTTTATCAACAGCTAAAGGCTTACCATGACCAACATCACAGAATGGACAACGACGAGTACAGATATCACCTAGAATCATGAAGGTCGCTGTACCGTGGTTGAAACACTCATTTAAGTTAGGGCATGAAGCTTCTTCACATACAGAGTGTAATTTATTTTTACGTAATGCCGCTTTAATTTCACTAACACGGGTATTATCAGCAGCCAATTTAATCTTCATCCAAGACGGTTTTTTTAACACAGTGGCTTTGTCTGAAGGAATAACTTTAATTGGAATGTGAGACATTTTATCTGCATCGCGCAGTTTGTTGCCCGCGGTTAATTGGCTTGGCTTAGTGTTCATTAATAAAACTCTCTATCTGTGTGTAGTGTAAACTTTGATTCAATTTTTCAATCAATAATGGTGATAACTCAGCCACTGACGCGCTAATACCTAAGTCGCGACATTGAGTCATCTCTAATCCTGCATAACCACATGGGTTAATTTGTAAAAAAGGCTTGAGATCCATATCTACATTTAAGGCTAGCCCGTGAAATGAGCAACCTTTTCGGATCTTTAGTCCTAATGAAGCAATTTTTTTTCCATCAACATAAACACCTGGTGCATCAGGTTTGGCAATCGCAATGACATTATAATCAGCGAGAAGGTCGATGATCGCCTGTTCTATGATACTGACTAAACTACGTACGTTGAAGTCTTTACGACGAATGTTGATCAGTAAGTAGGCAATTAATTGTCCTGGTGCATGGTGAGTTATTTGTCCGCCACGGTCACTTTTAACCACCGGAATATCCGAGGTTCTTAGCAAGTGCTCAGCTTTACCTGCAAGCCCTTGTGTAAATACCGGTGTATGCTCTACTAACCAAATTTCATCGGTTGTATCTTGATCGCGTTGTTCAGTAAAATCACTCATTGCTTGCCACGTTTCTTGGTAGGGTTTAACCCCTAAGTAACGAATGATTAATTTATCTTGAATGGCTGTCATATTGTTGGCTTATAAAATGTAACGTACAAGATCGAGTTTATTTAAAGCACTATAAATATCTTCAATTTGCTCTTTACTATTCACAATCACTGGAATTGCTAATGAATGGTAAGTACCTTTAGAGCTTGGTTTAACTGTAGGTGCATAATCACCTGGTACAATTTGTTGAATAACAGACACTACATCTGGAATAAGTTGTGGGTCAGCAAGGCCCATTACTTTAAATGAAAAGCTACATGGAAAGTCGAGTAATTCATCAAATTTAGTATTCAATGCCATGATTGGTTCCTGAACAAGTTAGATATTAGAAAGTGAGGACAAGCCTCACTTTTAGTTATTGGGGTAATGTTATACCTGTATGTGAATGGTATATATGGGGACTATTTTAACCAAACCAACCAATAAATAGTAATTTTATGTAATCAATAATACGGCTGAAAATACCACCTTCTTCAACGGTTTCTAAAGCGATTAAATCGTAACTTGCCACTGCTTCATCAGCTAGTGTGTAGTTAACTTGACCTACTATGTCACCTTTTTGAATTGGTGCACGTAATTCATTGTCGATTACAAAGTCAGCTTTTAGGTTTTGTGATTGGTTACGTGGCAAAGTTAATGGCGTATCAACTGGAACACCTAAGCGAATGTTTGCTTGTGTACCCATCCAAATACGTTCATTAGCTAGTTGGTCATTAGCTTTATAAGGAGTGATTGTTTCAAAGAAACGGAAACCCCAATTTAATAGCTTTTTACTTTCAACTTTACGGGCTTCATCAGAGCGAGTACCCATAACCACACTGATTAAACGCATGCCATCTTTAGTTGCAGAAGAGACTAAGCTGTAACCAGCTGCGCTAGTATGGCCAGTTTTCATGCCATCTACATTAAGGCTTTTATCCCATAATAAACCGTTACGGTTATATTGAACGATACCATTGTATTTAAATGATTTTTCGCTGTAGATTTTGTACTCATTTGGCACATCAGTGATGATTGCTTTCGCTAGAATAGCCATATCAGCAGCGGTTGTATGATGACCGTCTGCATGTAAACCATGACTGTTTACGAAGTGTGTATCATTCATGCCTAATTGCGCTGCCCACGAGTTCATTAGGTCAGCAAAAGCAGATTCACTACCTGCGATATGCTCAGCCATCGCCACACAAGCGTCATTACCTGATTGAATAATGATGCCTCGGTTTAAATCTTCAACGGTAACTTCTTTACCGACTTCGATAAACATTTTTGAAGAATCAGGGAAGTTTTTAGACCAAGCATTATTTGAGATGGTTACTTTATCCGTTAACTTTAAGTTACCTGATTTAAGCTCTTGACCGATAATATAGCTGGTCATCATCTTAGTTAGAGAAGCTGGCTCTAGCGTTTCAGTACTATTGTTTTCAGAAAGGACTTTCCCAGAATCAAAGTCGATCAATAGGTAGCCTTTGGCTGCGATTGATGGAGCTTTAGGAACAATCATTGGAGCGGCAAGCGCATTCATACTCAGTAAGAAAGTGATAAGCAGTAGGCTTATTTTTTTCATGTTACATACCTTCAAGGTTGTTAAGTCGAAAAATTGTTACGCACTATAGCAGATGAAGCTTTATTTGCTAAGGGCTAAGCAGGTTAGTTGGTTAATTAATTTTTATTTCATGGCCATTGATAGCAGAGAGATAAAGGATTAAATGCTAATAAAAGTTGCTTTCTAAGCAGTATAAATGAGCTTTTATGGGCATAAAGGATCATGACAATCAATCATTTACTAAGTTCATTAATTATTTTTGTGATAAATATTTCATCTGTTACATATCGGTGCATGGCACACTTAATTAACGCACTGTTATGGTGCGTTTTCGATATGTATTTAGTGGTGGTTCGTTCTTAAGTTGTTGTTAAATAATGGTTATTTTTTTCTGGCACGGTAGTTGTTAATAGAAGGCTATGAACAAACGTTTAATACACCTTAAAGGAATATATGATGAAAATGTTAACCGCAATTATTAAGCCATTTAAATTAGATGAAGTACGCGAAGCAGTCATGGGTATTGGTATCGCAGGTGTTACTGTTTCTGAAGTTAAAGGTTTCGGTCGTCAAAAAGGCCACACAGAATTATACCGTGGCGCAGAATACCAAGTTGATTTCTTACCTAAAGTGAAATTAGAAATTGCGGTTAAGGACGAAGATGTTGAGCGTTTAGTTGAGGCTATTATTAGCGCAGCTAATACAGGGAAAGTAGGTGATGGTAAGATTTTCATTCAGCCATTAGAGCAAGTTGTTCGTATTCGTACTGGCGAATTCGACGAAGAAGCACTTTAAACCACAAGTTTATATAAGTTAAGGATTACTATTATGGAAACAACAGTTACAGAACTAAGATTTGCGTTGGATACCTTTTATTTTTTAATATCAGGTGTGCTAGTTATGTGGATGGCAGCAGGTTTTGCCATGTTAGAAGCAGGTTTAGTTCGCTCTAAAAACACTACCGAAATTTTAACTAAAAACATCGTACTATATGCAATTGCATGTACTATGTTCCTATTAGTTGGTTACAACATTATGTATGTTGATAACAGCGCTGGTGGTTGGTTACCTTCTTTTGGTTCATTAATTGGTTCACCTTCTGAAGGTGCAGACCACTCTCTAGAATCTGATTTCTTCTTCCAAGTGGTATTCGTTGCAACAGCAATGTCTATCGTATCGGGTGCAGTAGCTGAACGTATGAAGCTATGGGCATTTTTAATCTTCTCAGTATTCCTAACAGGTTTCATCTACCCAATGGAAGGTTACTGGACTTGGGGCGGTGGTTTCCTAAGTGAAGCTGGTTTCAGTGACTTCGCTGGTTCTGGTATTGTTCACATGGCAGGTGCAGCAGCAGCATTAGCGGCAGTTGTTTTACTAGGTGCTCGTCGTGGTAAATACGGTAAAGATGGTAGTGTTCACCCAATTCCTGGTTCAAACATGCCACTTGCAACATTAGGTACATTCATCCTATGGATGGGTTGGTTTGGCTTTAATGGTGGTTCTCAACTACTTGTTTCTGATGCAGAAAATGCAACAGCAGTTGGTCAAATCTTCTTAAACACTAACGCAGCAGCAGCAACAGGTGCTATCGCAGCGTTATTAGTAAGTAAATTCAAATGGGGTAAAGCAGATTTAACTATGATTCTAAACGGCGCATTAGCTGGTTTAGTTGCAATCACTGCTGATCCACTATCTCCATCACCACTAGGTTCAGCACTTATCGGCTTAATTGCTGGTGTAATCGTTGTTTACAGCATTGTTGGTCTAGATAAATTAAAAATCGATGATCCAGTAGGTGCTATTTCTGTACACGGTGTGTGTGGTCTATTCGGTCTATTAGTTGTTCCAATGTCTAACGACGGTGCATCAGTTATGACTCAGCTTTACGGCGCAGCGGTTATCTTTGGATTTGTATTCATCGCATCATGGATCGTTTGGTCTATCATCAAAGTAACTATGGGTATCCGTGTTACTGCTGAGCAAGAAGATGCGGGTATGGATATGCACGATTGTGGTGTTGAAGCTTACCCTGAATTCAAAAGCTAATTAGTAAACATTCCAGCATCCTAAAAGATGCTAGATAAATATTAAGTAATTTAAATCCCCATTTTAAGTATTAAAATGGGGATTTTTTTATGTAAATAATTTATAAATAACTTAGACTGTAATGAAAAGGATGATTGTTATAGCAATCACATTAAGCAGTGTTTGCTGTTAATCTTTTAAATTAAGGAATGATGATGTTAAAAATAAAGTCTCTATTAAGCTTATCTACTATTGTGTTATTAACGGCATGTTCTTCGAATGAGCCGGTTCAAGAAACCGCTGTCGGTGACATTCCAGGATGGATTTTAAACCCTCAAATTGATGATGGTATTGCTGTATCTGAATGTGTTTTATGGTCAGGTAATATGTCGATCGATAAACAACAAGCGGTAGCTAATGCACGTACCTCTTTAGCACAACGAATTGAAACGCGTGTTAGTGCGATGGATAAAACATACCGTGATAAAATAGAAGCGGCGTCAGGTGTTGAATCAGGTACAACCTTCTCGAGTGTTTCTAAACAAGTAACCCAGCAAACGCTAGTGGGTACTAACCCAATTCAAACAGACATTGTGAATATTGCTGATAAAACCAACCTGTGTGTATTAGTAGGTATTGGCCAGCAATCTACGCAGGCTATTTTTGATCAACTGATCAGTGCATCTGAACGAACTGTTAATACTCAACAAAAAGATATTTTATACCAAGAGTTCAAAGCAGAGCGTGCTGATTTAGCTTTAGATAAAGAGATTGAAAAGCTAAACGCTGAATAGTTAATTATTATTAATGGCATTAAGGTAACTTAGTGCCATTACCTTTCCTCACCTGACTTCGTTATTTTTACTCACTTCTTATATTAATAATTTTTGCACCTTGTCTTTTCAATATAAATTAATACCTATTTTTAGTTAATGGCATAGTAATTGCTTTTTACAAGTATCAGTGTCAAAAATAGGCTAATCACAATGAATATTAATGCAGCATCAATGTTTAAAGAGTTACAAACACAAAGTGTAGAAGCAAAAGGCTTGAGCCGTGATCTAAACACTTCTTCTGTTAACCCTGCTCCTGCGGACTTTTCTGCCATGCTGAAGCAAGCTATTGAGAATGTTAATGGTTTGCAGCAAAACACTTCAGACTTACGTAACGGTTTCGAAATGGGTGATGAAAACGTCAGTTTGTCTGATGTGATGATTGCAGCGAATAAATCAAGCTTAGCCTTTGATGCCACAGTACAAGTGCGTAATAAAATGGTAGAAGCTTACAAAGAAGTAATGAGTATGCCTGTTTAATCAGTCTTTGTTTAAAGTAAATTAGTTAAAAAGGAAGTCCTGTGTCTGATTCAGCAAGCAACGCAAATTTATTGTTAGAAGGGAATGAAAGTGAGATTACAGCGCCAAAGAAAAGTGCTGTTTCATCATTCTTCTCTAACGTAGATGTATTACGACAAATTAGCATGATTATTGGCTTATTAATTGTGTTGGCGATTGTTGTGATCATCTGGTCATGGGGTAAAGAAGCTGAATACCGCCCGTTAGGGACTTACCAAACTGATGAACTTATCTCTACATTAGATTTTTTAGACCAACAGAAAATCCCCTACAAGTTAGAAGGTAATAACGTTTCAGTTATGTCCGATCAATATCAAAAAGTTAAATTGCTAATGACACGCGCAGGTTTAGCTAATGATGATGCGGACAACGGCGATGATATTTTATTACAAGATATGGGCTTTGGTGTAAGTCAACGTGTTGAAAAAGAAAGGTTAAAGCTAAGTCGTGAACGTCAATTAGCGCTTGCGATTAAAGAGATGAAAAACATCACTAATGCACAAGTATTATTAGCTATCCCTAAAGAGAGTGTGTTTGCTCGTAAAGAAAGACAAGCAAGTGCGACAGTTGTTGTAACTAGTGCACGTTCTTATGCGTTATCTGCGCAGGAAGTTGATTCCATTGTAGACCTGGTCGCTTCAGCTGTGCAGGGACTTTCACCTAATAATGTGACAGTAACAGACCAAAGAGGGCGTTTACTGCATTCAGGAAGTAGTACAGGTAGCTCTGCCCAAACTAGTAAAGAGTTTGCGATGCAGCGTGAAAGAGAAGATGAATATAAGTCAAAAATTGATGCTATTCTTATACCAGTATTAGGTATCGCCAACTATACTTCTGAAGTGGATTTAGTGATGGACTTCACCGTGGTAGAGGAAACGAAAAAAACCTTTAATCCCTCTAATCAGGCTGTACGTAGTGAAATGCTGATTGAAGATAAGTCATCATTAGGGGCGAATATTGGTTCTGTACCGGGTGCTTTATCAAATCAACCTCCTGCAAATGGTGCGATTCCTGAAGAGTTAGAGGAAGCAGCGGAAAATGCCAAGGCTGAAAATAATGGCTCTTCTCGTACAGAATCAACTCGTAACTATGAAGTAGATACCACCATTACGCATACTAAACATAAAGTGGGTAAAGTTGATAGATTAGCAGTATCAGTGGCATTGGATTACATTAAATCAACCAATGAAGCGGGTGAAGTCGTTTATACACCACGCAGTGCAGCAGAAGTAGAAAATATTAAACAGTTATTGTTGGGTGGTTTGGGGATCAATGTTGCACGTGGCGATATTTTGGCACTGGCTTCAGTCAGCTTTAATCGACCTGAATTACCTGTTGAACCAGAGCAAGCATTATGGGAAACAGAAACCTTCCAAGGTTACGTAAGATTTGGCGGTAGTTTATTTGTCATTATTTTGACTTTGCTATTAATCGTTCGTCCTATTATGAAAAAACTGTTATACCCAGAGTCGCTTGAAAGTGCGGAAGAGTATGAACTAGGTGGGGCGATTGGTTCAGTAGAGAATGATAATCTACAAATGCTATCTGATGATGATAATGAAAGCCTTGAGTTCGGAATGAGTAATGGTCAGTTTAAACTGCCAGATCTCCATAAAGATGAAGATCTATTAACAGCAGTAAGATCATTAGTGGCTAACGAGCCTGGTTTATCGGCACAAGTAATTAAAGAGTGGTTAATGGAAGATGAGTGAGAATGAAAACAACCAAGAAACAACAAAAGTCACTACCTATGACGTTACTCAATTAACGGGTGTTGAAAAGTCGGCTTTATTAATGTTGAGCTTAACGCCTGCCGATGCAGCGCAAATATTCAGAAATTTAGAGCCTAAACAAGTACAAAAGTTAGGTATGAAGATGGCTGCATTGGACGACTCTTCACAAGCTAAAGTGAGTGGTGTGCATCGCGCATTTATCGAAGATATTCAAAAATACAGTAATATTGGGTTAGATAGCGAAAACTTTGTTCGTTCATCACTGATTGAAGCACTGGGTGAAGATAAAGCCGGTAACTTAGTGGATCAAATTATTTTAGGCAGTGGTTCTAAAGGCCTTGATTCATTGAAATGGATGGACGCGCGTCAAGTTGCGAGTATCATTTTAAATGAGCATCCGCAGATTCAAACCATTGTTTTATCTTATTTAGATCCAGAGCAATCTGCTGAAATATTGACGCAATTCCCAGAGAAAGTGCGTTTAGACTTAATGATGCGTATTGCTGACTTAGAAGAGGTTCAACCAGCTGCGTTACAAGAACTAAACGAGATCATGGAGAAACAGTTTGCAGGTCAAGCTGGCGCACAAGCAGCGAAAATGGGTGGTGCTAAAGCAGCTGCTAACATTATGAACTACTTAGATACGGCTATTGAAGGTCCATTAATGGATTCATTACGTGAATCTGATGAAGATATGAGTCAACAAATTCAAGATCTTATGTTCGTATTTGATAACCTTATCGATGTTGATGACCGTGGTATTCAAACCCTATTACGTGAAGTGCCACCAGAGCAACTACAATTAGCTTTAAAAGGTGCCGATGAGTTGCTTAAGAATAAAGTATTAGCGAATATGTCTAAACGTGCAGCAGAGATGTTAGCCGATGACCTAGAAGCGATGGGACCTATCAGAATCAGCGAAGTTGAAGGAGCACAAAAAGAGATCCTTAATATTGCTCGTCGTTTATCTGATTCCGGTGAAATTATGCTAGGTGGCGGTGGCGGAGATGAGTTTTTATAATATCGCTCACTCACGTTAGCTGAAAAATAAGGTAAATGGATGGCTTCGAATAACGACAATGACAATGCATTCCAGAAATGGACAATACCTGACTTTGAACAGGATGTTGCATTAGGTGATGATGAAACAGATCTCTTTGGTCGTCCTGCGAACTGGTATCAAGAGAAGACTTCTGAACAGCAGGAAGCTAAAGAGGAAGGCCCAACGCCATTAACATTAGAAGATATTGAAGCGATTCGAGCCTCAGCCTATGAAGATGGTTTTAATGAAGGTAAGGAAGCCGGATTTAATCAAGGGCTTGAAGAGGGAAAACTAGAAGGGTTAAGTGAAGGGCACCAAGCGGGGCTTAAACAAGGCGTAGAAGAAGGCTTACAAGAAGGGCAAGTGAGGATAGATGCACAAACCTTACATTGGCAACAACTTGTGTCCCGTTTACATAAACCATTAGAAAAGTTAGATGAGCATGTTGAAGTACAGCTTATAACATTAGCAACACAGCTTGCCGAGCAAATGGTGCGTTGCGAAGTCACAGTTAACCCGCAAGTGGTTCTGCAAGCTTTAAAGCAGGGAGTTGAAGCGCTACCAGTTAGTGAGCAACATATTATCATCTGCTTAAACCCAGAAGACCTCCACTTTGTACAAGATGCTTTCTCTGAAAAAGAGTGTGAAAAGCGAGGTTGGGATCTTCGCGCTGAACCTGCTCTATTGCGTGGTGATTGCCAAATACAAACACAAACCTCAAGTGTCGATTACGCTTTTTCAACGCGTATTACACAAGTATTAAAGCATTTCCTTAAAGAAAACTATCAAAATACGCCAGAGGTCAGTAATGATGGTGAGTTACTCAACGAGCAACCATTAGATTATGAGATGCAAACCGAAGAGATGCTAAAAGAAGCAGCTGAAACAGTGACCGAGCAAGGTGATGATGAAGCTATCCAAGCAGAGGATGTAGAAGGATCAGAAGCGTCCATCGAAGACTCAATAGAAAGTAGTAACAGAGTAACTGACGTTAATGAATAGCTTAGCTCAGCGTATTAACCAATACCAAGTAGGCGACTCTATAATTCACCCAGTAGTGGCAGGTAAACTGGTGAGGGTTGTTGGTCTCACGCTAGAAGCGGTAGGGTGTAGTGCTGCAGTTGGCAGTATGTGTAAAGTTGAAACAAACGACGGTTATATCGATGCCGAAGTCGTTGGGTTTGCTGGTGAGCGTTTATTTTTAATGCCAAGTGAAAGATTAACCGGTGTGTTACCCGGTGCAAAAGTTATCCCACAAACTAAAGAAGTAGGCATTCCTGTTGGTATGGAATTATTAGGACGCGTACTGGATGGTATGGGTAATCCAATCGATGGCAAGGGTGATGTAAAAACCAGTACGATGAGTGGTTTTCAAAATACACGTATTAACCCGCTTTCTCGCAAAGCGATTAAATCCCCATTAGATACAGGTATCAAAGCGATTAACGCATTATTAACCGTTGGCCAAGGCCAGCGTATGGGGTTATTTGCTGGCTCAGGCGTTGGTAAAAGTGTGTTGTTAGGCATGATGACTCGCGGTACTAATGCGGATGTAGTAGTGGTTGGTTTGATTGGTGAGCGTGGCCGAGAAGTAAAAGAGTTTATTGAAGAGATATTAGGTGAAGAGGGAAGAGCGAGGGCGGTGGTTATTGCCGCCCCTGCCGATGCTTCACCATTAATGCGTTTAAAAGGTTGTGAAACGGCATTAACTATTGCCGAGTATTTTCGCGATCAAGGGTTAAATGTATTGCTATTAATGGATTCTTTAACGCGTTTTGCTCAGGCGCAACGTGAAATTGCATTAGCGATTGGTGAGCCACCAGCAACTAAGGGCTACCCGCCTTCTGTTTTTGCCAAGCTACCTGCATTGGTTGAGCGAGCCGGTAATGGCAATGATAATCAAGGATCTATTAGTGCTTTCTTTACCGTATTAACCGAAGGTGATGACCTACAAGACCCTATTGCCGATGCCTCTCGGGCTATTTTAGATGGACATATTGTACTATCTAGAAATTTAGCCGATGCCGGACATTTCCCCGCTATTGATGTCGCTAAATCGATTAGTCGAGTGATGCCAATGGTTACCTCTGACGAACATCAAACCCTAGCACGAGTACTAAAACAGGCTTATGCCTTGTATGAAGAAAACAAAGAACTGATTACGATAGGCGCATATTCACGCGGTAGTGACCCACGAATTGATAAAGCTATCCTAATTAAACCTAGATTGGATCACTTCTTGCAACAAGGTATGAAAGACAGTATCAGTTATAACGATTGTTTGACACAGCTTGCCGTTTTAACGCAGGAGTTTGTGAATAGTTAAAGGATTATATTATGTCCAACCATGCATTACAGCTTGTATATGAACAAAGAGAAAAACAAGTTGATCAAGCGTTGAAAGTTTATCAACAGGCTAAAAACGATCTTTTTGAGCAACGTAATCAATTACAGAACCTGCATCAATACCGTCGTCAGTATATTTCACAGCTAAGTGAAAAAGGATCTCAAGGTTTAACTATCTCTACACTTGGGAAATATCAGCAATTTATTGTGCAGATCGACCAAGGTTTAAGTAATCAGCAGTCTTCCCTTGTTAAGTATGAATATGCGGTACGTGAAGCAAAACGTAAGTGGACAGATAGTCAGATAGCTCATAAAGCAATGGGGTTATTACTAGAGAAAAAAGCCCTTGAGAAAAGTAAATTAGAAGATAAAAAAGAGCAGCAGTTATTAGACGAGTTTGCGACTTTTCAGTTTTTTAAAAACAAACAATCACAGCAAGAATACAACTAACCAGTAGCGACATTGCGTAATTGGCCAGTGTATTGATATAGAGAGAATGTTTTATGATGCAGCCTTTATTTTTAGCTGGAAATACAGCCAGCGATTTGAAAGCACATAAAGAGAGTGAAGTGACTGAGAACGGCTTATTGTCTTCTGAGCAGGGATCTTCGCTCAACAAACTGCGATTTTCTGAGTTATTAAACGATAAAATTGTTGCTGATAAAACCCCTACAGATAATGCGGCTAAGCTGCATGACGAATCTATAGAAAATCCAAGAGAAGTGCCAAATAATTTAATCAACGCTACGACTTCGTTAACAGAACAAAACCAAGAGATAGATCAAAATCAGCAACAACTGATGGTTAGCGATAGCCCTACGAATAAGGTTATTGGCCAAAACCTAGTTAATCAGCAGGAAAGCACTGTGGAAGTATTACCAACCACCACAAATGATAATGCTGAATTAACTTCTACTTATACGCAAGTAGTGGATCGCCAAGCTACTGAACAGTTATCCGAGCAACCTATTAATGCGTTAGAGCAACAACAAGCGGACATAAGCTTTTCTTCATTAAGCAGTACTAATGAACCGCTTGAGCAGACGGCTCCAGGTGATATAAATAGTGTTGATATGTTAGATGAATTGACGGATCCCAAAGCAGATACGCTTGATCCTGAAAGCGTGGTTGATTCTCAACTAGCTGCTGGTCATATCGATAATATACAAACCGTTGATCAAGGTGCTGCTTTTACTTTTGATAATATCCATGCGCAAAAAACAAAATCAGATACGTCTGACTCTGAAAGCGTGGTTAATTCTCAACTAGCTGCTGGTCATACCGATAATATACAAACCGTTGATCAAGGTGCTGCTTCTACTTTTGATAATATCCGTACACAAACAACAAAATCAGATACGCCTGAGCCCGAAAGCGTGGTTAATACTCAACTAGCAGCTGGTAATAGCGATAACATTCAAACTGTTGATCAAGGCGCTGCTTTTACTTTTGATAACTTCAATGCACAACCAACAAAATTAGATGCGAATTCAGTACAAAATGACACGGATTCGGAAATAGTGCTCAGTGACGCTAAAGGGCAAACAACAGCATCACAACAAGCTCAGCTATTATCCAGTATTCGAGATGCACAGCAGATCAATACCAATGTGCAAAGTAACAGCACAAGCAGCTTAGCAAATATGCAGCAAACTAACCTCAATACTACACAGGGTGAAAATCAAGTTGTAGTGGATGAGCTAGTACAAGGTAAACAAGGATCGTTGGAAAAAAATCAATTAGACAGTCCAATAAACCTAACTAATAAAACAACAGAATTAGTAGCAACTGAGCAAACTAGCTCCTTGGCTGAAGTACCTAGTGCAGAAGGGGAACAATCTGATTCTGAACATACACCTGCTACGTTGAAAGTAGAAGGGCTGGCTGCGGCTCAAACGATTACTGATGTAAATGGTGCCAAACCTATTCAAACCAATGCAATTCAATCCGATAAACTGGTCGCCGTTAATCAACAGATGCAAGCGACTAATCATCTATTACAGGAACCTTTGGATATTCAATCTAAACAAGCGGCTCACCTAATGGGCGAACGTGTGATGATGATGCTATCGGAAGGAAAACAAGAAGTACAAATTCGTTTAGATCCGGCTGAGTTAGGGTCTATGTTTATTAAGGTGCAAGTGCAGCAGGATCAAGTACAGTTAAGTATTCAGACTCAAGCGGGGTTAAGTAAAGACATTATTGAACAAAATATGCCGCGTTTAAGAGAGCAGTTAGCACAACAAGGGATCCAATTAAGTGAAGCGAATGTTGAGCAGCAGTCACAACAGTCGCAGCAACGTCAGCAATCTGGACAACAAGCATCATCAACCGTATTCAATGGCAATACTGCTGATAACCAAGATATGGTTGAAGATAATGGCACAGCAATTTGGGTGCCTTCAAAAATAGCCTCTAATGATCAAGGAATTGATTATTATGCATAATATTTTTTAAACATCACAAATTTACGACTAAATAACTATGAAAATCAGTGTATTATTTACCTAGTTTAGAAATGTTATCCACACTGATTATTTTAAGGAGTATTCATGGCAGAAGAAGATGCAGTATCAGGTGACGCACCTGCAGGGAAAAAGAAATTAATCATTATTATTGTTGCTGCCGTTTTGGTATTGATTATCGCTGCAGCTGCTGTTTTTTTTCTGTTCTTTAGCGGAGACCCAGAAAGTGAAGACGCAGCACAGCAAACACCTGTGGAAGAAGTGGAAAAATTAGAGGCTAATTATGTGCCTATGCCAAGGCCTTTAGTATTTAACCTAATGGAAGGCAGTCGCAATAGAACAGCACAAATTAAAGTACAGTTAATTGTCGATAATAAAGCTGATACAGTATTAGTACGTAAACATATTCCTTTATTAGAAAGCACCTTAGTGACAGTTTTTGGGCAAGCTTCAGTGGAGCAGCTAAGAAGTCCTCAGGGCAAAAATGAATTACGAATGACTGCGCTTGAAGAGCTTAATAAAGCGACCACTATGGTTGAGCAACGTGCGTTAATCCATACGGTATTATTTACCGGTTTTGTTTTACAGTAATAGATAAGGTTTAAGCATGGATTTATTATCTCAAGATGAAATTGACGCGCTATTACATGGTGTTGATGATGTCGATGAGGACAATGGTGATAACGATGATATGGACACGGGTGATACCCATGCCCATTTTGACTTTTCATCCCAGGACAGAATTGTCCGTGGTCGTATGCCAACCTTGGAATTGGTTAACGAGCGCTTTGCTCGACACTTAAGAATTAGCTTATTTAACATGTTGCGTCACACCGCTGAAGTGTCTATCAATGGTGTACAGATGCTCAAATTTGGTGAGTATATTCATACCTTATTTGTTCCAACCAGTTTAAATATGGTACGTTTTCGTCCCTTAAAAGGTACCGGTTTGATTACTATGGAAGCACGTTTAGTGTTTATCCTAGTTGAAAACTTTTTTGGCGGGGACGGACGTTACCACGCCAAAATTGAAGGTCGAGAATTTACACCAACCGAGCGCCGTATTATTCAAATGTTATTAAAAATAATTTTTGAGGATTACCATAACGCTTGGGCGCCGGTCATGGATGCCGAGTTTGAATACCTTGATTCAGAAGTGAATCCTGCGATGGCCAATATCGTCAGCCCAACGGAAGTGATTGTGGTTAATTCATTCCATATTGAGCTAGATGGTGGTGGTGGTGACTTCCATATTGCTATGCCTTATTCCATGTTAGAGCCTATTCGTGAGCTATTGGATGCAGGTGTACAAAGTGATAAAGAAGACACCGACCAACGTTGGTCGCAAGCGCTTCAAGATGAAATCATGGATGTGGAAGTAGGGATTGATGCTAGTGTGGTGGAAAAAGAGTTGTCATTGCGTGAAATCATGCATTTAAAAACAGGTGATATTATTCCCGTTGACCTACCGGAAAGCTTATTAGTGTCAGTGGAAGGTTTGCCAAGTTATAGAGCAACCTTAGGTAAAGCAAATGAAAATTATGCTTTAAAAATTACCGAAAAAATTAGTCGACCTGAAATTCAAAAAACACAAATTCATTTAGAAGATTTAAGAGACAAATAGCAATCGTATTGTGAATGCAATAATAGGAAGTAAATAATGAGTACAGAACAAGATATGGCTGATGATTGGGCTGCCGCATTAGAAGAATCTGAAAAAGCGAGCTCAGAGGCTAAAAGTATTGATTTAGATGAGCTGAAAGATACTAAGAAACCAATGAGTGATGAGGAGCTAGAGCGTTTAGATAGTATTCTCGATATCCCTGTGACTATTTCCATGGAAGTAGGGCGCAGCAAAATCAATATACGTAACTTGTTACAACTTAACCAAGGTTCAGTGGTTGAGTTAGAACGAATCGCTGGCGAACCATTGGATGTGTTGGTAAACGGCACCTTGATTGCCCATGGTGAAGTAGTGGTCGTGAACGATAAATTTGGTATTCGCTTAACCGATGTGATTAGCCAAACTGAACGTATTAAAAAATTAAAATGAAGCCACTCATTGCGATAATGCAGGTTGCTGCAGTAACAGTCAGCTTACCTGCCGTGGCGTTAGAAGAGACAAGTAAGCGACCAGAGTTAGCGATCGGTACCATGTTGGGGTCACTGATTTTGGTACTGGCTTGTATCTTCTTATTTGCATTTTTGATGAAAAAAAGCAATTTGATCCGTCATGGTGGTCAACATAGTCCAATTAAAGTGATTTCCACACAAGCTTTAACCAATAAAAGCCGTGTACAAATTATAGAGGTGCGTGGTAAACAATATTTGTTAGGGGTAAGTGAGCACTCAGTGAATTTACTGGACCAATTAGAACCCGTTGAGGAAGAAACCACTGATATCCCTGAAAATCCATCATTCAAAGCTGCATTTGCTACCGTGCTATCCAAAGTAGGAAAGAAAAATAATGAATAAGCTACTCTGGTTATTAGTCTCAAGTCTAATAATGTTTGTGCCACAAGTATTAGCAGACCCTACTGCCTTATCGGCGGTGACAGTGACAACTAGCCCTGCAGGTGATCAGGAATACAGCGTTACCCTGCAAGTTTTAGCTTTTATGACGGCATTGAGCTTTCTTCCAGCTATGCTGATACTAATGACCTCTTTTACCCGTATCGTGGTGGTGATGTCGATTCTTCGTCAAGCATTAGGATTGCAAAGCTCTCCCTCTAATCAGGTGATTAATGGTATTGCGTTGTTTTTGACCTTTTTTATCATGGCGCCGGTGTTTGACCGCATCAATGAAACAGCGTTACAACCTTATCTCAATGAAGAGATGACCATTGTGCAAGCATTGGAGGAAGGTAAGAAGCCGATGATGAAGTTTATGTTGTCGCAAACGCGTTTAAAAGACCTTGAAATGTTTATGGAAATTGCGGATGTACAAGTGGATACACCGGAAGAGGTGCCAATTACGGTATTGATTCCTGCCTTTGTCACCAGTGAATTAAAAACCGCCTTTCAAATTGGTTTTATGTTGTTTATTCCTTTTTTGATTATTGACTTAGTGGTGGCCAGTATCTTGATGGCGATGGGTATGATGATGTTATCGCCTATGATTATTTCCTTACCCTTTAAGTTGATGTTATTTGTATTAGTGGATGGCTGGAATTTAGTCATGGGCAGTTTAGCTAATAGTTTCGGGTTGTAGGGAGACTTATGGAACCGGAAGTTTTTGTTAATATTTTTAGACAAGCGCTATGGTTGGTATTGATCCTTGTTTCTGCAGTGATCATTCCTAGCTTATTAGTGGGCTTAGTGGTGGCTATCTTCCAAGCGGCGACCTCTATTAACGAACAAACCTTAAGCTTTTTACCTCGTCTTATTATGACCTTAGTGGCGTTAGCCTTTGGTGCACATTGGGGGTTTGGTAAATTAATGGAATTCTTTGTGTCCATGATTGATCAGATCCCGCAAGTGGTTGGCTAATGGTTTTCTCGGCGGATCTTATTTTAGATCTGATTGCCAGTTATCTATGGGCATTCAGCCGTATTGCCGCCATGATGATGGTGATGGTTGCCATTGGCTCTAATACTTTACCGACACGTATTCGCTTATTTTATGCCTTAACCATTACATTAATCGCCTTACCTGCTATCCCTGCTGGCCCTGATAATATTGAGCTGTTTTCATTAAATAGTTTTATTGTAGTGATGCAACAAGTATTGATTGGCGTTGCTATTGGTACTATTTCCGTTTTTGTTGTCCAAACCTTTGTTATTGCTGGCCAGATCATCGCTATGCAAACCAGTTTAGGTTTTGCCTCCATGGCCGACCCTTTAAGTGGTGAAAGCTCTCCTGTGGTAGGTCAGTTCTATGTTTTATTAGTGACCTTGCTGTTTTTAGGCGTGGATGGGCACCTATTGATGATTGAAATGATCATTAAGAGTTTTACGACTTTACCTGTTTCGGAAAGTGGTTTGTTAGCATTAGATTATTATCATGTGGCGGATTGGCTTTCTACTATGTTTCACGCGGCTTTAGCTTTTTCGATTGCCTCTATGGTGGCGATGTTATTGGTTAATTTATCCTTTGGTATCATGACTAAAGCAGCACCACAGCTAAACATTTTCAGTTTAGGTTTTTCCATTAGTATGGTATTTGGTTTATTTGTACTATGGTTAACTTTATTAAATGTGCCTATGCACTTTGAAAATCAATGGACAGAAGGGGTTACAAGTATGTGTGAAATGCTTAATAACCCTTGTGCTCCACCTTAGTATTTTATTGGATATTAATAGGCTAAGACATGGCTGAAAATGAAAGCGGTACGGAGAAATCCGAACAGGCCACCCCCGATAAAATCCGGAAGTCTAAAGAAAAGGGGCAGGTGGCCCGCTCTAAAGAACTTGCAACCGCGTCGGTGCTAATTGCTGCTGCGTTATCAATGTTTGTATTTGGTGATAGGCTCGCTTATGAATTATCTGTGATGATGAAGCGTGCATTTACCTTTGAACGTGCTGATATCTATTCGCCTGATCATATGTGGCATGCGCTGGTGGAAGGCGTGAGTGGTTTAGGCTTGCCTGTTTTCCTTATTCTTCTGATGTTATTTGTTATTTCTGTCCTTGGTAGTTCTCTATTAGGTGGCATGCTATTTAGTACTAAAGCCATGATGCCTAAATTTAGCCGAATGAGTCCTAAAGCTGGTTTTAAACGCATGTTTGGAATGCAAGCATGGGTTGAGTTGATTAAGTCAATTTTAAAAGTCACCGTGGTTATGTGTGTTGCTTGGGCTATTTTAGCAGCGACCTTTGAACATATTTTACATCTATCTGTTAGTCAATTACCCGGCAGTGCTTTTGAAGCCTTAGATATGCTGAGCTGGATGTTTCTATTATTGTGTTTGTCATTATTAGTGATTGTTGCCGTTGATGTGCCCTATCAAATATACAAGCATAATGACGAGTTAAAAATGACCAAACAAGAGGTCAAAGATGAATTCCGAAACTCAGAGGGTAAACCTGAAGTCAAACAACGTATTCGTCAATTACAATATGAGATGTCACAACGAACTATGATGGGCGATATTCCCGATGCCGATGTGATTGTGACCAACCCGACCCATTATTCAGTGGCGCTTAAGTACGATAAAGAGGGCGACCGACCTCCTTATGTTGTTGCAAAAGGTGTTGACTTTATGGCCCTGAAAATTCGTGAAGTAGCGCGAGAGCATGAGGTGCCTGTGATGCAATCACCACAATTGTGTCGTGCGGTTTATCATACTACCGAAATCGGTGATGATATTCCTGAAGAGTTATTTATTGCGATCGCTAAGATATTAGCTTACATCTACCAATTGGAACAGTTTAGAAAAGGTAAATCAGGTCGACCAAAAGCTTTACCTAATGACATTCCTGTGCCAGATGATTTCCTCTACCCGAACTAAGTCTTATCTGCCCCTCTTTTATCGAAGTACTTTTCCACTTTCTTTATTAATTGGTATTCTATTTGCTTATGACTAAGATGAAGATAATTATTTGACACTTTAATAATAAGATTAACGTGTATTTAGTCATTATTTATCACATTGAAGCGTGCTTATCTTGTATACAGAGCATCCACCACTTTTAATATCTAAATTAGTTGGTTAGAGTAACCCCTATTGGATATTTAGTATTCGTTAACATTTTTCTTTTTAGGTGACACTATTAACGCAATCTTCACATCACTTTGGTCTAAACGAGCAACTTTACTGGGTGGCTTAGGGACACCAATTCTAGTACTTGCGACATTAGGCATGGTGATCTTACCTATGCCGGTATTGCTATTAGATATTCTATTCACCTTTAATATCGCTTTAGCATTAATAGTCTTATTGGTCTCTATCTATACTAAGCGTCCGCTAGATTTTGCTGCTTTCCCGACCGTGCTATTAATCGCGACCTTATTGCGTTTAGCACTTAATGTGGCATCAACCCGTGTTGTGTTATTAGAAGGTCATGAAGGCGGTAACGCTGCTGGTAACGTGATTGAAGCGTTTGGTTCAGTGGTGATCGGCGGTAATTTGGCGGTGGGCCTGATTGTTTTTATCATTTTAATGATCATTAACTTTGTTGTGGTGACTAAAGGTGCAGGGCGAATTTCAGAGGTAAGTGCTCGTTTTACATTGGATGCAATGCCTGGTAAACAAATGGCCATTGATGCCGATTTAAATGCTGGGTTAATTGACCAAGATCAGGCGCGTTTACGCCGTGAAGAGGTCACCATGGAAGCCGATTTTTATGGCTCAATGGACGGTGCAAGTAAGTTTGTTAAAGGTGATGCAATCGCCGGTATTATGATTTTATTTATTAATATCATTGGCGGTTTTATCATAGGTATGGCGCAATATGATCTGCCTCTGTCTGAGGCTGCAGAGATCTACACCTTATTGACCATAGGTGATGGTTTAGTTGCACAAATCCCTTCTCTATTATTATCCATTGCAGCTGCGATCACGGTAACCCGTGAAAATACCGAAGCAGATATGGGTAATCGAATGCTGGGTCAGATGTTTAATGATCCAAAAGCATTAATGATCACTGCCGGTATTTTACTGGTTATGGGGATCGTACCGGGCATGCCACACCTCGCTTTTCTGACTTTAGGTGGCGTTGCTGCTGGTGGTGCTTATTGGCAGTTAAAGCGTTTGAAAACTCAGGAAGAAACCGCTTTGGCTTTACAAAAGAGTGGCGCGGCTAATGAAGCCGGTGCAGCCGAAGTCAAAGAGTTAGGTTGGGATGATGTGCGCAGTGTTGATACTATCGGCTTAGAGGTTGGTTACCGCTTGATTCCATTAGTAGATAAATCTCAGGGTGGACAGTTATTAGATCGCATTAAAGGGGTACGTAAAAAACTATCTCAACAGATGGGGTTCTTAATTCCACCTGTACATATTCGCGACAATTTAGATTTGTCACCTAACCATTACTCTATTTCATTAATGGGTGTAGGCTGTGGTCATGCTGATATTTATCATGATAAAGATATGGCAATTAATCCAGGGCAAGTGTTTGGGCCTATTGAAGGCATTACCGGGATTGATCCGGCCTTTGGATTAGAGGCTGTTTGGATAGATGAAGCGCAGCGTGAGCAAGCCCAAGCCTTAGGGTATACAGTCGTTGATACTGCTACTGTAGTTGCCACTCATTTAAGTCAGATCTTAAGTAATAATGCGGCGCAGTTATTAGGTCATGAAGAAGCGCAAAGTTTATTAGATATGTTAGCTAAAAAGCATCCTAAACTTGTTGAAGGCTTAGTACCGGAAGTACTGTCATTAAGTACGGTAGTAAAAGTGTTGCAAGGATTGTTAAATGAGAATGTCGCGATTCGTGATATTCGCTCTATTGTACAGACCTTGGTTGATTATGGTCCACGTAGCCAAGATGCCGAAGTTTTGACAGCAGCGTGCCGTATTTCACTAAAACGCATGATAGTCCAAGAAATTATTGGCAATGAGCCGGAAATCCCTGTTATAACCTTGTCTTCAGAGTTGGAACAAATACTGCATAAGTCTATACAAGCAGGTGGTGCTGACGGGGCGGGAATTGAGCCTGGTTTAGCAGAGCGTATTCAGAATTCACTGATTGAAGTTGCACAGCAACAAGAGTTAGTAGGACAACCGGCGGTATTATTAACATCAGGAGTGTTACGTGGCACATTAGCGCGTTTTGTTAAAAATACTATTCCGAGTTTGCATATACTCTCTTATCAGGAAATTCCGGATGATAAGCAAATTAAAATAATTAGCTCAGTTGGGCAATAATGGTTGTAATCAATGAAAATTAAACGATTTTTTGCAAAAGACATGCGTACTGCAATGGTGGAAGTGAAGGAAGTATTAGGTCCTGAAGCTGTGATCATGTCGAATAAAAAAGTAGTGGGTGGCATTGAAATAGTCGCAGCGGTTGATTACCAGTCTCAGGCACCCGAGCCTAAATCTGATAAAGCGGATAGCTTGTCACAACTGAAAGATGATAATGTTCAGCTATCTTCAAAAGGGGCTGAAAAAAGCGCGCCTAAAATTAAGTTACCTAATAGCATTCGCAGTAACCGTAAAGAGAGCGGTGAAGACTTTGCAAAATCATTAAACTCATTTTTTGGTAAGGTTAATGCGCAGCAAAACAAAAAGCCTGCGCCTAAGAAGCGTCAAGAGCCGCCAGCTTTCTCTTTCCATGAAGAGTTGGAAAAAGAGAATGCGAGATCCGTTCCAACACAGCCACCTACATTAGCAGAACAACAAAATTGGCATCGCCAAGAGCCACGCCAAGGCTCAATCAAACAAGCTGCTTCAGCTAACCGTGCACAAGATAACAAAGGCATGGCAAAAATAAGCGAAGAAGTTGCTTCGTTACGTAAGCTTTTAGAGCATCAAGTATCCGGTTTAATGTGGCAAGAGATGGAGCGTAAAGAGCCGGTTCGAGCGATGATCATTAAATGGTTAAATAGTGCTGGATTTTCCGATGAAATTGCCGATAACTTAGCGAGTTATGTACCTGAAGACGCTTCTTCTAGTGAAGTTCAGCAATATATCCAAGCATTGTTACAAGATAAAATCTTTATCGGACAAAATGAAATCTTGTTAAAAGGTGGTGCGATTGCTTTATTAGGTCCGACGGGCGTGGGGAAAACCACCACAATCGCTAAGCTTGCAGCACAATTTGCGATTAAATATGGTCCAGAGCAAGTTGCTTTGATCACCACTGATACATACCGTATTGGCGCACATGAACAGTTAGCCACTTACGGTAAAATCATGGGTTGTGCTGTGCGAGTTGCTAAAGATGCGGATGAATTATCGCAAATTTTATATCAGTTCAGAGAAAAGCGTTTAGTGTTAATTGATACTGCTGGTATGGGGCAACGCGATGTTCGCCTGTCAGAACAATTAGAAACATTAATGAGTAGCAGTGGCGTAAATATTAAAAGCTATTTAGTGGTTCCTTCAACGGCACAACGTCGAGTGGTTGAAGAAGCATTACAGCACTTTAAACGTATTCCATTATCGGGTTGTATCTTAACTAAAATTGATGAAAGTCTAGGATTAGGTGAAGTATTAAGTGTGACAATGAAACATGCATTACCTATTAGTTACATCACCACAGGGCAACGTGTTCCCGAAGATATTGAAATTGCAAAAGTAGAAAGTTTAATTAGTGATACATTAACAATGATGGAAAACCAACAACAAGAAGAGTCGCATCAATGGTATAGCAATACAGACGATTAATTTCGGTGTTATAGTAGTTAGTGTGTTGGTTTAATTAATTTAAATAATGAGTAAGTAAGATGATGGCAGATCAAGCAAGCGGGTTAAGACGAATGACAAATCACCAAGTAAAAGTTATTGCAGTCACTGGCGGTAAAGGTGGCGTAGGCAAAACAAATGTAACGCTTAATATGGCTGTATCGCTTGCAAAAATGGGTAAGCGAGTAATGATACTTGATGCCGATTTAGGGTTAGCAAATGTCGATGTATTATTAGGGATTCGAGTCATTAAAAACCTATCTCATGTGTTATCTGGTGAATGTTCCTTAGATGAAGTGATTGTACATGGCCCTGAAGGGGTGATGATTATTCCAGCGACCTCTGGTACACAATCAATGGTGGAATTAACGGATGTAGAGCATGCAGGTTTAATCCAAGCTTTTAGCTCCCTACAAACACCTATCGATATTTTATTAATAGATACTGCTGCCGGTATTTCTAATATGGTAGTGAGTTTTGCACAAGCAGCGCAAGACGTATTAATGGTGGTATGTGATGAACCAACATCGATCACCGATGCTTATGCCTTGATTAAAATATTAAGTAAGCAAAATGGCGTGTATCGCTTCAAGATTGTTGCCAACATGGTACGCAGTTTACGTGAAGGGCAAGACCTATTTACTAAGCTGACTCGAGTTACCGATCGTTTCTTAGATGCATCGTTAGAGTTAGTTGCTTGTATTCCCTTTGATGGCAATGTACGTCAAGCAGTGAGAAAACAAAAAACCGTGGTGGATGCTTTTCCTAAAACACCAGCGTCATTAGCATTTAAAGCATTAGCAAATCGTGCCAGTGATTGGCCTATTCCACATCAGCCAGGTGGGCATCTAGAATTTTTCATTGAGAAGTTATTATTAAACGATAACGATGAAAGTATTAAAGAACTTTTATAAATGGCAGATATAGATAATAACCAAGCGGGAATATTTATAAGTGATTAAAGCGCAGGGATATCAATCTGATACAACTGACTTGATTGGTCGTCATTCAGAGTTAGTACAAAAAATTGCATACCATCTAATGGCCAGATTACCTGCCAATGTACTTGTCGATGATTTAGTACAGTCAGGCATGATCGGTTTATTAGAAGCGGCGCGTAATTTTGATGCAACTAAAGGTGCAAGCTTTGAAACATTCGCCGGTATTCGTATTCGAGGTGCGATGTTAGATGACCTGCGTAAAGGCGATTGGGTACCACGTTCGGTACATAAAAATAGCCGCACTATCGCAACGGCCATTGATGAAGTGGAAAAGCAGACCGGAGAAAGCGCTACTGAAGTAGAAGTCGCTAAGCATTTACAGGTTACTCTGAGTGAATATCAGAAAATGCTGCAGGATGTTAATTGTGCCAAATTAGTCGCTTATGAAGATTTACCTAATCCAAATGATATGTTTGCACAAAGCAGTGCAACGGCGGATAGCACCTTTGATGATGTGGCTGAAAATCAATTTACGCAGCAGTTAGCTGAAATGATAGAGGCACTACCACAAAGAGAAGCCTTGGTGTTATCACTGTACTACGATGAAGAGTTAAATTTAAAAGAGATAGGGTTAATTCTAGAGGTGAGTGAGTCACGTGTTAGCCAAATTCTTAGCCAAGCGTTACATAAACTGAAATCTAAAGTTAATTCTGCTAATATTTAACTATTAATGGGTAGTTATTGGCAATGGATTTTGGTGATAATGGCCCGCAGTATGTTAGTTAGTTAAAGATAATTAACAAAAATAGTGTATTTTTTTCAATTTTTATCTATATATACATATATATAGTAATAGGTAGATTGTTGTTCTAGGGGAATATTTTGAATAAAGAAATGAAGGTTTTGATTGTTGATGATTTCTCAACAATGAGAAGAATAATTAAAAACTTATTAAGGGTTTTAGGTTTCACTAATACCTATGAAGC
>NZ_QOCB01000060.1 GCF_003318165.1 Psychromonas sp. B3M02 | reverse complement strand
ACACTGAAGTGGTCGTTGCTAAAGCCAGTAAGCCGGTTAACCCGCTAATACCAATTGTATTAAATAACTGATCTAAATTTTGCGCCGGAAAAATGGCTTAGTTAGAGGCGTAAGTTGATGTAAATGGTTGTTCCTTATACGAAACTTACAACGAAAAAATAAGTTGTTTTAACAAGTAAAATAGATCAGTTACTTACTATGATTGGTATTATGCCTTTATGTAAAGATGGTAGCCGTTATGTCATCAATATGACTATCATATAGCGAATATCATATACAAAAAAACTCACCGAAGTGAGCTTTTTATTTAATGCGACGAATATGTCGCATATTAAATGTTAATTAGGATTATTTTGTATCGTACCTTTTTATTTCACCTGATTTAACACGTGCAATAAATGAATGTAGCTCTTTCTTAACCACTGGCATTAAGAAGTATAGGCCAATAATGTTAAAGATAGACATTGCAAAGATAGCTGCATCAGAGAAGTCGATTACCGCCCCAAACTGAATAGTTGCGCCGACTACAACAAAGACACAGAACATAAGTTTAAACACTAATTCAGTACCTTTACCTTCACCAAACAGGTAAGTCCAAGCTTTTAGACCGTAGTATGACCATGAGATCATAGTAGAGAAAGCAAACATAACTACAGCCAATGCTAGTAGGTATTTAAATACACCTGCTGTTTCAGTAAATGAAGCCGCTGTTAGTGTTACACCTGTTAAGCCACTACCGTCAAATGGTGCAACGTTTAGACCAGCAATAGTGATAACTAATGCTGTCATAGTACAAATTACAACAGTATCTACAAATGGTTCTAGTAATGACACTAAACCTTCTGTGACTGGTTCTTTTGTTTTTACTGCAGAGTGAGCAATAGCCGCCGAACCTACACCCGCTTCATTAGAGAAGGTTGCACGTTTTAAACCTTGGATTAATGCGCCAACAAAACCACCAACAACACCTGCACCAGTAAAGGCACCTTCAAAGATTGCTGCGAATGCTGGACCAACTTGACCGATATTTGCACCAATAACGATTAAAGCCATACCAACGTATAACGCTGCCATCCAAGGAACTACTTTCTCAGTTACAGAAGCGATTGAAGGCATACCACCTACAATTACAGAGAATACTAATGCTGCTAATACTACACCTGTAATAATGCCGTATTCACTTGGTACATCAAATGCGTAAGTTAACATTGCGTGTGCTTGGTTAGCTTGGAACATGTTACCGCCACCCAATGAACCTAAAATACACATTAATGCGAAACCAATTGCTAACGCTTTACCTAAACCACCTAATCCTTTCTCACCTAAACCTTGGCTCAAGTAGTACATTGGACCACCTGAAACTGCACCTGATGGTAAGATAGTTCTGTATTTTACACCTAATGTACATTCACAGAACTTAGAAGCCATACCTAGTAAGCCACATAAAATCATCCAGAATGTTGCACCAGGTCCACCGATAGCAAGTGCAGCACCTACACCAGCAATGTTACCCAGGCCAACAGTACCTGATAATGCCGTTGTTAATGCTTGGAAGTGAGATACTTCACCTTCTTCTTTTGAATTAGGATCCGTATATTTACCTTTAACAATATCGATAGCCAAACCAGCTTTTCTAAACTGTATAAAACCAAAATAAAGAGTAAAAATGATAGCTGCAATTAATAACCAGCCTACGATAAGAGGAAAGTTTGCGTCGCCAACTGGAACGCTTTTAAAAATTAAGCCGACAAACCAGCCGGTATAATCATTGAAGAATCCATCAACAGATTCACTCAGGCTTGCGATTGCTTGGCTAAATGAGTTGGTCTCTTCAGCAAAAGCGGTGGTGCTAAATGCTAATAAAAAGACAGATAAGACATCTCTAATTTTTTTCATATTTACTTCCTTGTAGTTTTATTGTTTTAGAACAAATCCTTGTGCTACTTAATAGTGTATGTGCTTTTGTTTAGTTTCATTAACTAAAATTCAATCTTTTTAATTGATTAAAAAGAGTTTTATGCTGTTTTATTTCCTTAAGCAGTATAAAAAACTGAATTATTAAATATGTTAAGTGAAACCAACCTAATTGAACTTACTATAAAGTAGATCATATCATTTGCCTATCAAGCGATTCCTTTTTATCATACGAGTTTTTATTGAACATTATGTGATCAATATCACATCGATGTATTCGAGGTTGTTGATTTTTAGAATGACTGGCGGTTATTTATTCAAAATATTTTTCATTACTGAATTTTTGTTTACTAATTAACCATTAGTAAACCTATTATATAATTGATATGCAATAAGCATTATTAAGTGAATTTTTTGCTTTATTGTTTGTTAACTGGTTTAAGGGAGACTTAGTAAATTATTACTTGGGCTCTTACGGTTAGCAAAATGAACTTCAATTTCACTTTTATGTCTTAATGGGTATACGAGGTTAATCTGGCATTGATTAACTTATTACATATTCAAAAAAGTCATCAAACAAAGCACAATTTCAAAGGAATATTATGAATATAAAAATACAAAAGCGCATTGCATTACCATTAATAGTGGGGTTAAGTATTCAATTGTCAGGTTGTGGCACAATCCTTAAACCAGAGAGAAAAGGGCAAAGCGCTGGGCAACTGGATGCCAGTATCGTTGCTCTAAATGCCATTGGCTTATTGTTTTTTTTAGTGCCTGGTGTGATTGCCTTCGCAGTGGATTTTAGTAATGGCACTATTTACTTGCCGGGAGGCTCTGCTTCAAATGGAAAAGAAAACAATAATATTGTGAAAATTGAAGGTGAAATGACTAATGAAAAAATTCAACAAGCTATTTTCGAGCACACAGGTAATAGGGTTGATCTTGACGACGACAATGTACAAACCATAGCGAATACTGCTACAGATGTGAATAAGGATAAAGTGGCGCGCTTGTTATAATAAACCTATTTTGCCATCAATTTGTCGAACATTAAATATAGTCCCCAACTATCGTCAATAGTGACCTAGTTAGGGACTAAGTTTTACTGAATAAAACTACTTTTTCTTTCTTAATTTTGCAAAACCTAATAAACCCAGTCCTAATAACATAAGTGGAGCCGGCTCTGGGATTGATGTTGATTCAGTGAAAGATATTGTTCCAGATAGTTCATTGATCGTACCGCAACAATTCACACTTGAACTGGCATCAAAAGAGAAATCAAGAAAACCATCACTTATTAATGACGAGAAAACGCTCTCTGAGATTGTCGCTGTTCCTGTGATGGTCGAGATAGACTGATTACCGACATCATTGGTAAAATTAAATAAATCATTGCTTGTATTACTATCTAAAATACGTCCTAAACTAAATCCATTCAATACTAGATCCGCATATTCATAGTTAGAGTTGAAATCGCCATTAACATTTAATGTAAAAATCGCATCGCCTACAATGGAAGTGGGAGTGACAACATTATCGTAGTTAATAAGCGCGCCGCTATTACTTGCACTTGTGCTCTCAAAGTTAATTAATGCTGCATTAGCATTCATTGCAAATAAGAGGGTGGTTAGACCCAGTCGTTTTTTCATTTTAAAAATCCTTTTAAATCAATTATTAATGCCTATGCCATTGTTTATCTGTCACAACAGCGACTAGGAATTAGCAAGTAACATACCAATTTATAAGTTGTTGTTATATTCGAGTTATTTTTCTTTATGATACTTTTTGTAAACTTTTCCGACAGGTTGTTTTATGTGAGTTAGAGATTGTTAGCTAACATAAAAACTACCTAGCAATAGGCATACAGGCTGAAAACGTACTTTTTATAGGCAGGTAACCTAATAGGTTGATTTAATGAATAAACTGAATGCTAGGTAAATTTTACCGACATGTCAGTATTAAGTCGCTAGTAAGTTATTTGTGTTATTAGAAATTAACGTTTGAATTTTAGCGCTCTATTTTGGTGCAATTATAAATTATTATACTTTTAAATGTATAAAATTAGTGAATTAAAAATATAGCGTTAAAAAAATGAGCTATAAATCAATGGTTTAGTTTGTGGCATTGTTTGTGCTTTGTATTAACGTAAGTGGTTGTTTTTTAATTAATCTAAGGAAAGGTAGTTATGTCATATTTAGAACCCAGTGAATTTGTTACTAAAATGGTCGATGCAGGTGAATCTAAAGTTTATATGTCCACGAAAGATACCTTGATCAGGGCTTTTATGGCGGGGGCTATTCTCGCTTTAGCGGCTGTTTTTGCGATAACCGTGGCCACTAAAACCGGCAGTGCAATTCTTGGCGCCTGTTTATTCCCTGTCGGCTTTATCATGCTCTATTTAATGAAATTTGATCTGCTTACCGGTGTGTTTACTTTGGTTCCTTTATCGTTATTAGACAAACGACCAGGAGTGACCTTCTCTGGTGTTATGCGTAATTGGGGACTGGTATTTATTGGTAACTTTTTTGGTGCGATCACCGTGGCATTTATGATGTCATTTATCCTAACCTTAGGTTATGGGACAGATGGTGGTGCGATTGCTGCAAAAGTCGCTACCATTGGTGAGTCGAGAACCTTAGGTTATCAAGCCCATGGCGTTGGTGGTTGGTTTACTATCTTTATCCGTGGCATGTTATGTAACTGGATGGTGTCAATGGGCGTCGTGGGCGCTATGATCTCAACTTCTGCAGGGAGTAAAATGGCGGCAATGTGGATGCCAATTATGCTGTTCTTTTATATGGGATTTGAGCACTCAATTGTAAATATGTTCCTATTTCCTTTTTCAATGATCATGGGGGGTGACTTCACTGTTACTGATTATCTGTTATGGAATGAGTTACCAACCGTATTGGGTAATTTAGTGGGTGGCTTATGTTTAGTTGGCTTACCACTTTATTACACACACGTGAAAACATCAGCACAACGTGTAATGCGTTAATTGCATCAAGTGTTTAACTTAGGCTGTTGGGTACAGGAGGTATTGTGGGATTACCATTGAGTGTGAGTATTGGTAGTGCAAGTGATAAAGGCATTAAAGCAATTAACCAAGATCACATTGGACACTTAATACCTAACGAGCCTTTGTTAAGCACAAAAGGAGTGGTGCTGGCTATCGCCGATGGCATCAGCTCCAGTCAAGTGAGTCAAATCGCTAGTAAAACAGCAGTTTCAAGTTTTTTAGCTGATTATTATTGTACAGCTGATACTTGGTCAGTTAAAAGTTCGGGGCAAACTGTCCTTAAATCAATTAACTCGTGGTTACATGCACAAACCTTAGATAGCCCTAACCGTTTTGATAAGAATAAAGGCTATGTCTGTACCTTTAGTGCATTAATCTTAAAATCTAATACGGCACATATATTCCATTCTGGCGATAGTCGCATCTATCGGTTATCGGGTGAACAATTAGAACAATTTACTGAAGATCATCGTCTACGTGTATCCGATGAGGTTAGTTATTTAACACGTGCATTAGGAATTGATAAAACCTTACCCATCGATTATACAAGTTTGCAAATACAAAAAGACGATCTGTTTATACTCGCTACCGATGGTGTATTCGAGTTTATTGATGGTTATAAAATATCAAAGATTATTCAACAAAAGTCGAACTTAGCTGAGGCAGCGAACGAGGTTATTGTGCAAGCAATGGCTGCCGGCAGTAATGATAATTTAAGCGTTCAAATTGTACGAGTAAATAGTATACCCGATTATCAATTAGATGAAGTACATCAGTTAACACAACTGCCGATGCCACCCAATTTAGCACCAAGAATGGAATTTGATGGTTATCAAATATTACGGGAGTTATATATAAGCAGCCGTAGTCATGTATTTTTAGCTAAAGATCTGACGACACAAAAACAGGCTGTGATTAAAACACCCTCAGTGGAAATGCGCACTGATGAACAATATCTTGAACATTTTATGTTAGAGCAATGGGTTGCAAAGCGCATTAATAACCCATATGTGGCTAAAGCCATTAACGCTAATCGCAAGCAAAATTTTGTATACCTTGTTAGTGAATATATTGAAGGGAAATCACTGCAACAGTGGATCATCGATAACCCAACCCCTAGCTTGGAAGTTGTGCGTAATATTATTGAGCAGGTAGTGAAAGGAGTGCAAGCCTTTCATCGTCAGGAGATGATTCATCAAGATTTACGCCCACAAAATATTATGATCGATAGTGATAATACGGTAAAAATTATTGATTTTGGCTCTACCTATATTGCTGGTGTTAGTTATGTTGAACAGGAGCAAATGTTACGCGGTACTTTGCGTTATTCTGCGCCAGAATATTTTTTAGGTGAGTGGGGGACTGCGGCGTCGGATATCTATTCCATTGCAGTTATCACCTACCAGATGTTATCGGGAAAATTTCCTTACAAGGCAGAAATAACACAGGCTAGGAGCCTATCCGCGCAACGCAAGTTAAGGTATCGACCTATTATTACTGCTGATACAGAATTACCTTTGTGGATTGATGATACTTTGCAACGGGCTTTACAAGTTGAGCCTAAGCATCGTTATTCAGTGTTATCTGAATTTATCTATGATTTAAGGCATCCAAGCAAGCAGTTTTTAGCAAAAGGGCGAGCACCTTTAATAGAGCGTAAACCCGTGGTGTTTTGGCAAGGTATGAGTACGCTGTTGCTGTTCATTATTATTGGATTATTGTTAACGAGGTAAAGAGACGTTATGAGGTCAGTCGTAAATATAAACCTAATTAAAAGTGAGTATCATTATGCAATATATATTACTGCTGCTAGTTATGTTGACAACCACTAGTTGCGAAGCACAAGCGGAAAATTTAAATAATATCAGTGAATTAATGTGGAAAAATCGCGTTATTTTATTGTTATCAAGCGACGATGATAAACGTAATCAACAGTTATTCGCCAAGTATAAAGAGGCTGTTATCGATCGGGATCTTGTATGGTTTATTGTTCAAGATACACAGGTGATCAGCAATTATCAGGGCGGGATATCTATGCAATTTGTTGAGCGCACAAAAGACACGTTTCCTCTGAATAAATATCGGGTTTTATTGATTGGTAAAGATGGCGGCATTAAATTGCGCGCACAACAATTGGATATAACGGAGCTAATCTCGACCATAGATTCAATGCCAATGCGACAACAAGAGATGCTGCAACAAAATGACTAATATAAATAAACTCTCCACATGTAATAGGATACTTTATGCAACCTAAAGGATGCCCTAATATTATTGATATTGAAGCCTCTGGTTTTGGAGGTGAAAGTTACCCCATTGAAGTGGGGTTGGTATTAAGTGATGGAACAAAATTTTGTACGTTAATCTCACCTTCAAAAGATTGGGATTATTGGAATGAAGAAGCTGAGCAGGTGCATAATATTTCTCGTGAAACATTAAAACGTTATGGTAAACCTGTTGTTGAAGTGGCACATCAACTCAATGAAATATTGGCCGGAATGACCTTATATTCTGATGGTTGGGTAGTGGATAAACCTTGGTTGATTCGTTTGTTTCATGCGTCTGGTGTAGAAATGAAATTTGATGTTAGCCCATTAGAGATGATTTTGTCGGAACATCAGATGAAAATATGGCATGAAACCAAGGACAAAATTATCGTTCAAACTAAAATACAGCGACATCGTGCCACCAATGATGCTTGGGTGATACAGGAAACCTACCGTCAAACGAATGCGCTAGTAAAACAGACTTAACGGCTATAGGTACTACACTAATAATAAGGACTACATCACTATAATCAGTGATGTAGTCCTTAAGTAGGATTAACCGATATTGCTATCGATTACAAATTCTTTTACTACATCATCAATGTTTTTGATGCAATAACTCAAACCAGTCAATCTATTTAGCGTCTGCTTCTAACTGTGCTGCAATTTCAATTAAATCTTTTCCAGTTAAGCTAGGCGTGTTTGCTAATGGGTAAAGCGCTTTACCAGGGCGAAGAATATAAGCCGTTTTCCAACCTACTTTATCGGCACCGGCAATATCCCAAGCATGTGCTGCAATTAACATCGCATCTTCAGGTGCAACATCCATCTCTTTTTCTGCCCACTGGTACACTTTTAAATCAGGCTTAAAGGTTTGTAAGTTTTGTACTGTTAATGAACCATCGAAGTATTGCGCTAATCCTGAGTTTTTCAATTGTGCTGCAATACCCGCATCTGAAGAGTTAGTTAATGTGATCATCTTATAACCCAGTGCTCGAATTCTTGTTAAGCCTTCTACTACATCTGCGTGAGGTGCAAGATCTCTAAAGGGCGTTAATACAGCTGTTTTTGCTTGCTCTGGAGTTAACTCAATGTTTTGTTGATTGGCTATCATCTCTAATGAGGCTATACCTATCTCTGCGAAGCTGTGGTACTCGCCTGTTTCATTACTCACCAATGAATAATGGAGCATGGTCGTGAACCAAAATGGGACTAATTCATCTCGCCCACCTAGCGCTGCGGATACTGACTTCCCAACGTTACCCAAGTCTAGCAGTGTTTCATTAACGTCAAAGAAAATTACTTTAGGTGTTATTTTATCTTGTTGTTTTGTGGTTGTTGCATTAACTACATTGGAAAGGAAGCCCGTTGAAATTACCAAACCGATCATGAAAGATTTCAGGTTTATCATTATAAAATTGCCTTTAAAGTTAGTTTTAAAAATAGCGAATAGTGATACTAAATAATCGAATTATTCAGTTAACGTTCAACGCTTTAAGATTAATCTCATCTACATGTTAAAAATGCAGTGTGATTGTTTAACAAGACCTGATTGCTATTTTTAAATTTCAGCATCCGCTATTCATGGTAAAAATTTAAGATTAATTACTAACATTTAATCGATATTGATAATCAGTTTATATTTTTTGGGAATAATACTAATTTACTGGGGAAAAATAAAAATGTAAGAAGGAATATTTGGCGCGTACTATACGCCAAATGCTCTAGTGGAAGGGGTGTATACTCTACAAATTAGATTATGATTTTTGAAGGCTTAATTCACGTTGCGCACGTGATTCTTTAATCGCTTCTGAACGTTTCTTTTTACGTACCAAGGCTGCCGCAAAACGTGCTTTTTCTCTGTCTGTTTCACAAATTATTTTAGGTATTTGACGTGGTTTACTATCTGGACCAAGTGAAACAAAGGTTAAATACGCAGAGGCGGTATGACGAACTTCTCCGGTTAATACCGCTTCAGCTTCAACTCGAGCGCCTATTTCCATTGAGGTTGAGCCAACATAGTTAACACTGGCTTTGATGCGAAGAATATCACCGACATAAACAGGCGAGTGGAAATCCAGACGGTCTAAAGAGGCAGTCACCGCATTACCGCCTGTGTGTCGCATGCCTACCATACAAGCTGTGTTATCCACTAGTTTCATGATTGAACCACCGTGTACATTACCGGCGATATTTGCATCGGCATCCATCATTTGTTGCACCACAGTGATGCTACTGAATGCGATTGATTTTGGCTCCATGTTATCTTCGATGTAAGCGTCAGTGGGTCTTACTTGCTTTCTATCAATGGGTTTGACTGATTTCATCATATTCTCCAAGTGAGAGTGCACTATTCATTGAATCGATCCTATAACGAATAGTGTTGATTGAGCGATAAAACATCCCTATCAGTATCAAATTACTTATAAATAAGATTTAGATTTATATAATAGCTTACAGATCTACAATATATTCTGCCATTGGAATCAGGTAAATAGCCCAAATAATTAAAACAACATGTAATACATCGTTTTCAGAGAACCAAATGCGTTTTGCTTCCCAGAGCTTGTTTGTCCATCCTAGATAATCGTATATCCAGAATAAGATCATGGTTAACCAGATTAAAGCCCAAGATCCAAGTAAGGCTAGATCAACCGCTGTGCCTAAGGTGAAATAGCGCCAGCCATTAAGGCCCATGAAAAAGAACATAATAGGAGCACAAAACCATACCATACGCTCAAAGGTGATCCAGGATTTAATTGGTTTAAATCCACCAATAAAAGTGAGTATGATGTAGATAATGCTACAGGCGACAGCATAAATAATAGAAGCGGTGAGTAGCTCTCCCTGAGTGCAAGAGTAACAAACGGCCACTAACATCACGTTCATACTGACTTGCTGAAACATCATGTAAATCACTTCCCACCAACTTGTCCAACGACAAACCGAGCGATTTTGGCATTTCAATTGGTAACCAAAGGCTTGATAACTGGTGCCCGCAATCAATGCACCAACACCCCAAAGAATCAAAGACCAGCCCCATAAGATACGTGACATATGACCATCTTCAATAGCGAGGTAATAGATGCCTACTGCAGTTGTTAACACACCTAGAAGATAAACGAGAAAAGAGGAGCTAGGTTGGGTGATAACAACCTGTTTGCCAAACATATTGATTGTGGAGCAGGGTTGTATCTCAAACCAAGTTTGTTGATTGAGATTGGGGTTCTCATTTTTGATGGTGTCTAGACGTTTAAAAGCTTTGCAGATAGTCGCTTTAAAAGTTGAAAACATGTGTACCTCAGGTTGCTACTTAGCGTAGTGATGTGTGTTCTCCGATAACCTGCTTTATTATGATTGATAAAGCAGGGCTGATGGGCAGTAAAAATATTGTTTAATTAAAAATGACTTTTTTGCTGCTCTGTCATTGCTGGTGGTAACAATACAAATTTACCCACATGATGTTTTTCGGTGAACTCACGTTGTGCTTGTTCAATCTCAGATAACGGGAAGCTTTTAGCTAATAATGGCTTAATTTCACCACGTTCAATGTAACCAATAAGATTTGGGAATACAGGTTCATCCCATGCTGTACAGCCTATTAAGGTCAGATCTTTAAGGTACATAGTACGCATATCTAAGTTGACCATCGGACCCGCAATAGCACCTGAAGAAGCATAACGTCCACCACGTTTTAAGACCTCAGTCATTTCTGGGAATGCATCACCAGCTACGTTATCGATAACCACGTCTACTGATTTTTCACCTAAAATGCTTAAAACACTGTCATTACGCTCAATAACAGTGTCGGCGCCTAATGCATTAACTTGCTCAATTTTACTTTTACCAGCAATCGCCGTCACTTTTGCTCCACGGCGCTTACATAGTTGTACTACGGCAGAACCCACACCACCAGATGCTCCCGCCACTAACACATGCGAGTTTTGATCAACACCTGCGCGATGAATCATGTTTTCTGCAGTGCCGTAAGCACAAGGGATAGTCCCCAATTCAGCATCACTCCAATCACAGTCAACAGGGAATACTTCAGAAGCGGCGATGTTAACAAATTGAGCAAATGCACCATCAAAGTCAGAAGCCATCCAGATGTTTTCTAATGAATCCCAACCGTTTGAACGAATACAAGAGCGGATTAAAATACGCTGACCAATTAATGCTGAGTCAATACCTTCACCGACGGCAATCACACGACCACAACAGTCTGTACCTTGAATAAATGGGAAAGGGGTTGCGTCATTCCAGCCGCCATCAGCTGTTTCTGCTGCGTCGCTCATCTCATCTTCATTGCTGGTTAAGTTTTCAGTGCCTTGTGTTACTTTTGAAGAGTACCAACCTAAACGAGTATTGATCTCTGTGTTATTAACACCTGCGGCGAGGACTTGTACCAGCACTTCTCCAGCGCTAGGTGTTGGTACAGGGACATCTCTATAATCTAATTTGTCATAGCCACCATTACCCGTTGTTACTACTGCTTTCATGGTTAATGTCGTATCGGTTAAATCAAATCTATTGCTGTTAGCCACTGTTATATATTCCTTATATTAATACCGAGTTGTGAAAAGCTAATTATAATAAATAGCAGGTTAAATCATCACATTGGTAGACATCGGTAGTATCAATTTCACCTAATAAAAAACCGAACGGGTTGGAGTCGTTCGGTTTGTCAGAAGATATTAGTCTGCTCGACTTGGTTATCTACTATAAATAGGTGTTCTCTAATATAAGCTTACACATATTATCAGTAAGATAACAGGGAGTGACTTATTTAACCTTAGTTCAGGGTAATTGCCCTCAGCTGATATCTGATACTAGACAGTTAACTCAATGACTAGGCAATACTACTAGTGATAGGGAGCTCAGGAAAATATGTGGCACATTAACGAGTTATTGAAAGTAATGTAACTCAGGCCTTTGTAAATACCGGTTTGATTTACTTTTTTGCGCAGTATTAAGGTTATATTCGTTACGATGGGCAAGTGTACAACTTATTCTGTCTAATAAGCAGGCGGCTAGCGTTTATATGATTCTCAGAGGTTGCTTTCACATTTTATTAACACTACCATTATACTATGTTTGTAATTTATTGTTTTTATGTGCCCATGTTTGTTTAAGTGTTCTATTTGATCACTTCTTTTTAACAACAAATATTTAAAACACTAATGGCTAATGGCCGGTATTTCTGGACAAAATACTGATGACATTACTGCTGTCTTACAAAGCCAAACAGGGAGAGTGCGCTTGAAAATTAACTCCTTATCACTATTAAATTCAAAAAAAGGCTGTGCATTATGTTGAAACGCATCGTAATAGGCATTGGCGGAGCATCGTTGTTGGGTTTAGGTTTATTTAGTTTATATGCTTGGAACTCATCGATTGATCCCGTTACCCCGCCGTTGACCAAGGATTACTCCCCAGAAGTTATTGCTCAAGGTAAGATCTTAGCATCTGCTGGATATTGTAGTACCTGTCATACACCACCAGGTGGTGAAGAATATGCAGGTAACTATGAGATGCATACTGAGTTTGGCACCATTTATTCTAGTAATATCACGCCGGATGTTAAAACGGGTATTGGTAGTTGGTCTGAAGAGGCATTTATGCGCGCTATGCGCACTGGTGTGAGTCGTGATGGTCATCATCTATTACCTGCTTTCCCCTATGAACACTTCAACAAAATGAGCGATCAAGATATTAATGCGATTTACGCTTATATCATGACCTCAATCTCGGCTGTTGAGCAAGAAAAGAAAGACAACGGCATTCCATTCCCTCTCAATATCCGAGCACTACAAGCAGGTTGGAAACTATTATTTGCTGATACTGAACCATTTGTTGAGAATACTGATAAGTCAGAGCAATGGAACCGTGGTGCTTACCTTGCAGAAGGTGTAGCGCATTGTGGTGCCTGTCATACTCCTCGTAACGCATTAGGTGGTGAACAGTACGAAAAAATGTATCAAGGTGCAGCGATTGATGGTTGGATTGCTCCGTCATTAACTGATACCAGTACGTCGCCGATCCCTTGGCGAGCTCAAGACTTTTATGAATACTTAACAACGGGTAATTCGCCTTATCATGGCAGTGCAGCAGGGCCAATGGCACCAGTGATGCACAAAGGTTTATCTGCTTTACCTAATAGTGATATTGAAGCGATTAGTGTTTACTTTGCTGCAGAAAATGGAACAGATCAAAGTATCGACCCAAGCACCAGTGAGTCTTTAAAGTCTGCGATTGCAGCACAGCATGAACAAGCCGATTTACGTATTGATCAAGGCGCTCGACTGTATGCTACTACTTGTCAAGCTTGCCATTACAGCAGTGAAACGATCGTAAAAGGGCGTCCTTTAATTACTTTAGGCTCGTCTACTCATCTCGATAAACCCACTAACCTAGTAAATATTATGTTGGACGGTGTACGCAGTGACCAAGGTATCCATGGTGTAGTTATGCCTGGCTTCAGAGATGCATTAAGTGATCAAGATATTGCATCGATAGCTGCTTATTTACGTCAAGCAGCAGGGGAAGAGAGTTGGCCTAAATTGCTTGAGCAAGTAGGTGAGATTCGTAACCAACCTCGATTTGAGCATTAATTCACTGGAGACGTCATCATGGCAAAATTTATATTAAACGGCGAAGCAAAAAGCGCCGATGTTGAAAGCGATACTCCTCTATTGTGGGTTATACGTGACGAATTAGAGATGACCGGCACCAAGTTCGGTTGTGGTATTGGTACTTGTGGTGCCTGTACGGTACATGTCGGCGGACGTGCAACACGCTCTTGTATCACGCCGGTTTCCTCGGTTGAAGGTGCTGAAATCACTACCATAGAAGGACTCGCTGAAAAAGACGATCATCCGTTACAGATCTCTTGGAAGAAAATTCAAGTGCCGCAGTGTGGTTATTGTCAATCTGGGCAGATTATGCAGGCAGCCGCTTTATTAAAGGATATTCCAAATCCATCGGATAAAGATATTGATGCGGTGATGGGCGGTAATTTATGTCGCTGTATGACCTATATTCGTATCCGTGATGCGATTCATGAAGCAGCTAATACTATTAAGGAGGGTAATGATGAGCAGAATATCTAGAGGTAAATCTGGTGGCATTACTCGTCGTGGTTTTTTAATTGCGATGACCTCCGTGGGCATGAGTTTTGGCTTCCCACGACACCTATTAGCGGCAATGAACCCTGCGTCTCCTGACGGCAAAGTTTTACCAAGTGAAGGGGATGTTTATGAACCTTCGTTATGGTACTCCATCGACACGGCTGGCAAAATTAAAGTCAACATTATTCGCTCTGAAATGGGCCAACATGTTGGTACTGCCATTGCGCGTATTTTAGCAGATGAGCTGGAAGCGTCATGGGATGATATTGAAATTATTCATGTAGATAGTGACCCGCGCTGGGGCTTTATGGCAACGGGTGGTAGCTGGTCTGTCTCGCAAAGTTGGCCTGTGTATCGTAAAGCGGGCGCGGCAGGGCGTATTGCCTTAATTGAGTCTGCTGCTAAAAAGTGGGGAATTCCTGCTGCACAATGTCAAGCAATAGACGGTAAAGTTGTGTCTAATAAAGGTGAAATAAGTTACGGTAAATTAGTAGAACTAGGTTTAACGCGTCAATTTACAGAAGATGAATTAAAAACCTTACCGCTTAAACCTAATCAAGATCTTAAGCTGGTGGGTAAGCAAGTTACCTCATTAGATATTGCTAACAAAACCAATGGTAAATCTATTTATGGTATCGATGCAAAAGTAGATGGCATGGTTTATGCCAACCCAATTTTGCCACCCACTCGTTATGGCTCGAAAGTAGCCAGCGTCGATGATACGGCAGCACAACAAGTTAAAGGTTACCAAAAAACCATTATTTTGGATGATCCTAGTGACAGTGTGGAAGGTTGGTTAATGGTTATTGCTAGCAGCTTTATGGCTGCGCAAAAGGCGTCAAAACTGGTTAAAGTTACTTGGGACGCTGGTGCAACAACTAAGGTGTCAGAAGCGGATATTATTAATCATGGTAAAACCCTGATTAGTGATCAAAGTAAAGGTAGTATTTTAGATACTGGCAATGTCGATACAGATAGTGCTTTTGCTAAAGCAAGTAGCAATATATCTGAACAATATATTACTGATACCGTATTACATGCGCAAATGGAACCACTGAACGCTTTAGTCTTTAACAATCCTGATGGTGTGTGGGAAGTACATTCTGGTTGTCAGTGGCAATCACTGACTTTACCTGTGTTAGCTAAAGCATTAGGCGAAGATCAAGAAAACATCGTACTGCGTAGTTACATGTTAGGTGGTGGTTTTGGTCGTCGTTTAAATGGTGATTATACCGTGCCTGCTGCCTTAGCATCAAAAGCCATGGGTGGTGTACCTGTTAAAATGATATTGACTCGTGCGCAAGATACACAGTTTGATAGTGCACGTTCAGCATCAGTACAGCAGTTAAAAATGGCCTTCGATAACAATAAATCTGTTATTGGTATGGAACATCATGCCGCTGCAGGTTGGCCAACTCAAGCCTTGGCACCTGGTTTTATGCCTAAAGGTGTTAATGATGAACCTTATGACCCGTTCTCGATTGCTGGTGCAGACCATTGGTATCAAGTAGGTGCACAAAAGGTTCGAGCAATCTCTAATGATCTAGCAATGGCTGCCTTTAGACCGGGGTGGTTACGCTCTGTAGGTCCAGGTTGGACAGGTTGGGCAGTTGAAAGTTTTATGGATGAAGCAGCGCATCATGCCGGTAAAGATCCATTACAATTTAGATTAGATATGTTGATTGCAGAAGGTCGTAATGCCGGCTCAACTCCAGTTGCTGAAGGTGGTGCTGCAAGACAAGCTGCTGTGCTCAAAAAAGCCGGAGAGCTGATCGGATGGGGCAGTGAACAACCGGAAAATAGCGGTTTAGGTATTGCTTCTACCTTTGGTCAAGAGCGTGATATGCCAACTTGGGTAGCCTGTGGTGTTCAGGTTAAAGTGGACAAAGCTAATGGCTTAGTAGACGTAGAAAAGTTAGTGATTGCCATTGATGCAGGTATTATTGTTGATCCTAATGGCGCTGAAGCACAATGCCAAGGTGCGGCTTTATGGGGGCTTTCAATGGCTTTGTATGAAGGGACTGAATTACTTAATGGTCAGTATAAAGATGCTAACTTTGATACCTATACGCCATTACGTTTAGCACAAGCGCCAGAGGTTAAAATTGAGTTTATAGTTAATCAATATCCACCTTCTGGTTTAGGCGAACCTGCTGTAACACCGGTTGCACCTGCGATTGCTAATGCCATTTATAATGCGGTGGGTGTGAGATTACGTAAACTACCGATGAAACCAAAGCATTTAAGAGCAGCGCTTAATCAAGCTTAAAAACTAAAGATAACGAGTTGTTAAAGTATTGCTATTAAGTACTTAACAACACGTACTTTGATTGTCTTTTGTATTTTTGGCATAGCACCTTTTTTTAGTCTCTATCTTTAGTAAAACTGTTTCTGCCAAGTTAATAGATCTTTCTCAGTATCAATATCATAAATACCATTAGCTAAGAATAAGGTGGTTAATTCGTTGCTTGCAGCTAGTTTTTTTAATAGTGGTTTTGCTCCTTTATCTCCTTGTAACTCACCTAAAGCTAGAAAGTGCGTGTGCTTAAAGATAGCCGGAGCTGCTAACTTCTCTTGATAATAAGCGCAAACGTTGTTCTGGGTTTTTAGCCATAATTGCACTAGTTGCTGATAATCTGAATAACTGATCCCAATATGGTCGGCCAAAGTAATTAAAAGGTTGTTAGCTTGGGCTTGTTCAGTAGCTTGCAGTGCGGTTTTGATAGAACTTGATAAACCACGGTCACTATCTTCATTAATGATGATCTTAGTGCCTTTAGGGAGTAGCTGTTGCAGTGTTTGTTGATGATGCCCAAGCACAATGACGACTTGGTTTTGTATCTTTAAGGTATCGAGATAAGTAGATAGCGCATTGAGTTTATCTAGACTGTGTAGCAATAATGGCTGAGTTTTTGCTGTGCTGCCATCAATGCTTAAATCCGTGATTGGCTGCGCTAATTTAACACCATTAAAACGACGACTCTGGCCCGCCGCTAATAATAGTAAGGTAATGCTATTATGGTTTAAAACTTTATTCATGCAGGGGTAACTTACCATGTAATAGGGCGTGGGACTCGGCTAAAATACTTAATGCAATAGACTCAGGTAATTCTCCTCCGATATCAAAACCAGCTGGTGCTGAAAAGTAACCTGAAAAGTCCGATAAGCTCACATTTGCTTTAGCAAATACTTGATCTCTGCGATGACGAGGGCCAAGTAGAGCAATGTAAGCGGTACTGTTACTGGCAATCAATTTTATGGCTAACGCATCTAACCCTAAATTATGTTGCATCACTACAACAGCATCAACCTTGTTAAGCACCGATGAAGGTAATGATGAAATAGGGTCTTTAATTATCTTTGTATCAACAAAATTAATGGGATGAGCATAACTACTACGTTGATCAAAAACAGAGACAGTCCAACCTAATTGTAACGCTAACTTAGCTAATGGCTGTGCATCTAAGCCACCGCCAAAAATTGCTAAATGAAAGCGTGGTCTAAATGGGATAGCGAGTGTCTTAACCTGTGAATCTGATGGGTTAATGAACGATGCTTTGGGGTCATGAATTTGCGCATTAGTAGGCACAACTTGTGTGTTTACTGATGTTGATGGCGTTCCGGTTTTCACCAAAGGAATATAAAATTCACATTGACCATGCTGTAATTGCTGTCTAAGCGTTTCTAAATGCAAGTAGTTATTGTTAGGTGTTACAGGGATTAATAATAAATCAACAATACCGCCACAACCTAGTTGATGACTGGCATCACTCTCATCGCTGGCATCGTAAGTCACATTAATGGCTTGGTCTTGTTGTAGTGAACGTTGTGCATGACGAAGTAAGTCACCCTCTAAACAACCACCACTGACTAAACCAATACTTTTTCCTAGGGCATGAAATAACATCATGGCACCGGTTTTACGGTAGGAAGAACCTTGAATATTAGTGATCACCGCTAGCACCCAGTCATCCTTTGGAAATTGCTTCCACTGTGCTAGTAAGTCTTCGATATGGTGTGACATTGAACTCCAATACAACTTTAGATTTATAAAATTTTAATGGTTAAAAATGATGTTAACTAATTAATAGATCTGTTAATTACGGCAATGCGTAAAACCTATTTGTAGCAGACAATTACATTTAAAATACGTTCTATTGAACTGCGCTAATTTTAAGGGAATTTCAGCTATTAATCATGTTTTTTAATAACAAATAGCTTAAATGATAACTAAAATCCTTAAATAGATTGAATAGTCAATAATAGGTACTATCTTTATTTGTGCTGTTTATTTATTAATGATTAGTTATCGATATGACTGCTAAATGAGAAGGTTAGGGACAGTACGATTTTTTATATGACTGTTAAAATGATATGATCAATTGACAGTGGTGAGTATCACAGTTGAATTGAATAAGCGCAACGCTATACATAATGGGCTTAAATTTTGTGTAGAAAAAGTGATAGCTTTAAGGGTTATATAAGAATTTGTTATTCATAAAAATCTTTGCGAAATGGCAAGCTATTTCTACAAAGATAAAACCGCGTAATTAAAACAACATAGGAAGCAATTATTTTTACTTTATATTGGGATAAAGGAGGCGCTAATATGGCGATCCATGCGATTTTTGAAGAGTTAGCTGTTAATTATGACTTAATTGAAATTGACCTAGCGAAAAATATGCAAAAATCGCCTGAATACCTAGCAATTAATCCTAATGGTAAGGTGCCGACACTCGTGCATAAAGGGGAGGTTATTTATGAATCCTCTGCTATTTTAATGTATGTATTGGACCAATATCCAAAGTCAGGATTATCGCCTGATTTAATGAGCTCAAAGCGTGGAGTTTTTTATCAATATATGTCGTGGATGTCTAATACATTGCAAGAAGCGGCGAATCGATGGGCACATCCAGAACAATTTGTAAATGGTGACACTAATTTACAACAGGTCGTCGACAAAGCAAGTGAAGAACTCGCAAGGTGTTGGAAAGTAATTGATCAAGCTTTAGAAGGTGATGGGCCTTGGTTATTAGGAGAACAGTTAAGCGGCGCTGATTTTCATCTGTTTATGGTCGCTTATTGGAGTCGTCGTTACACAAGCCGAGCTCAAGATTGGCCGAATGTGAATAAACATTATCAAAGCATGTTAAAGCGTGATGCAGTGCAAAAAATGATGCTTCAAGAAGGCTTAGTTTAGTTAATGATTGTCGATATTATTTGTTAAAACATAAACTTGAATATTAGTTAAGGTCTATTTATGGAAGAGCATAAAAGTGGTCAACAACAAAATAGGCCATTAAATGGAGTTAATTTAAAAGCAGATAGCTTACAACTCAACTTATTGACAGCAATGTTTGATGGTTTCTCAGAGGCGCTTGTTGTGGCTAATACCAATAGAGAAATGGTTTATGTAAATAACGCGTTTGTGAAGCTTTTTGGTTATTCGCAACAGGAGTTGTACGGTCACCAAACAAAAATGTTTTATGCTGATCAAGCAGATTTTTTTGAGCAAGGTAAGAAACGTTTTAACTTAAAGAATGATACAGCGCCAGATACCTACCGTGTAACTTATCAACGAAAGGGTGGAGACCAATTTTTAGCATTAACTACTGGTGCTGCCATGCGAGACTTATCCGGTGAAGTGATTGGGTATATTGCATTTATTCGATCAGCTCGCTCAGCAGAACAGTCTTTAGATACTTTACAACAGATTCATAATATTACTTCTGATACAAATGCCTCCTATGATCAACAAATGACTTCATTACTTGAGGTTGGTTTACGCCATTTTGGTTTTGAAATCGCAATCATATCGCACATCATGGACGAGGATTATGTGGTTGAGAGTTGTGTTGATGTGAATAATGAGCTACAACCGGAGACTCATTTTGATATTGAGGGGACCTATTGCACCCATACTCTGAAAGCAGGCCAAACTGTAGGTTTTCACTTTACCGGTGAAAGTGACATTAAATACCATCCTTGTTATCAAAACTTTAAGCTAGAATCTTATATTGGCTGCCCGATTAAAGTCGATGGCAAACTTTATGGAACAGTAAACTTTTCAAGTCACACTCCCACAGCGCCATTCTGTAAAGATGATTATATTTTAATGGAGATATTGGCTGATACATTAAGTTATATCATCTATAAGAAAAAATCAGAGCAAAGGCTGATGTTATTGGCTAGCACGGATGAATTAACTGGTCTGTTAAATAGGCGAGCAACATTAGCGCGTTTAGGTGAACAAGCTTTGATGTCACTGCGCGCCAATTATAATTTGAGTATTATTTCAATTGATATAGACCACTTTAAAAATATCAATGATAAATGGGGACATGCAGCTGGCGATATTGCGTTAGCTGAGTTTGCTAAAACTATGAAAACCTTAGGGAGAGAAACTGATTTCTGCGGTCGTATTGGTGGAGAAGAGTTTATTTTTGTGATGCCAGGATCCGGAGAAATTGGCGCTGCACAAGTTGCAAATAGCTTACGCGATAAATTACAAAACCTCAGTATCCAGCTAAACGAAAGTGCTGCAACTAAGCTGACCTTTAGCGCTGGGTTAGCCGTGTATCAGGCTAAGGAGTCAATAGAAGATTTTTTAATACGAGCAGACCAAGCCATGTATCAAGCAAAACAGCAAGGAAGAGATCAAACTTTCCTAGCTAGTCTAGTTGAAAGAATTGAAAAAGAAGCTTAAGGTTAAATAATAGTAATCAGCTTAATTAACTGACTTAAATTGTGTTAATGTACCTTTTTTATCAAAATTTTAGGTGCATTAATGCAGATTAAATTAACCTTAATATTGAGTATTATTCTTACCAGTTTAGTTGCTGGTTGTTCTGAACCAGACTCCCTTATAAAAGATAATGCCACAACAGACTCCTCTCAAGAACAACAAAAGGCCAGTGAGCAGCTGATTAATGCACCTGTTGATTTAAGTTTGTTCGCCGATGGTGCTATTGTCGGAGATGTTGAAACCGTTGAATGTACTTTAAGTGGCGGAACTGAAACCAGTTGTTATCGGATCACCATTGCAGGGGCTCCAGCCGATCCTGATTCATCTCCAGAAGGACCTTACTGCCCACCTACAATAGAATCGAGTGCTGAAGAAGGGGGCACATGGATTGATGGTGAAGGCACTGTTTATCAAGTTGATGGCGAATTTATTAAAAATTTGTCGACTTTATACAAAGACAAAAAATGGCAAATGTATGATATCAATACAGGTGAAGTCATCGTGATTGATGGTGCTAAAGGTTGTGAAGTAGCTGGTGACCCTAGACCTATTCCTGGGTTTAATAATTTCTGCTTATCGTGCTCTTTGGAAGACTTAGAGGGTGGCATTCAAAAAACCGTATTAATTCCTAAAGTACCAGTGCCACTGACTGAACCTAACGCTATCAATGGTCGCTCTAACACTGGCATTGCTTTAAATGGTGTGTTATTTGGTCCTCCAGCACCACTGGATATGATCTTAAGCTCTTATACATTAGGTGTATTAGATGATTGTGGTGCACATGCTAACCCACATGAAGGTTACCATTATCATTCCGCTAATGGATGCTCTGAAATTGGTATTCAAGAAGATGGCCACTCAGCGATGATCGGATATGCACTAGATGGATATGCTATTTATGCAAAAACAGATAAAGGCAGTATTGAGTCTGACGGTTTAGATGCCTGTGGCGGCGAAACAGATTCGATACGTGGTTATCATTATCATGCTTCAGCACCCGGTACAAACCAGATATTTGGTTGTTTTATGGGAGAAACTGGGTATTTTGAGGGAGAAGAAGGGCGACCAGAGAGGGGGCCGGAAGGTGGCCCTGGTGATAATCAAGGACCACCAAAAGAGTAATACACTGACCGCTTAGTCGGTAACCTAATTAATGGGGTTGATAATAAATTAATCCCATTAAGTGAAATAGTTAACTAACCTAAGATTATCTTAGGCAAAAAATCAATGATTACCTGTGGTTGTTTATATACTAAATTTACTGACTATTAATTGGTTAAATAGTTATCGTAATAAATAATGAAAAGGATAGGGGCAGAATGGAGTTCGCATTAGCTGATATTATTGATTTAACAACTAGCCCAATAGATGATTCGACATTTAGAAAGGCTTGTAAGCGCACCTTGGATGAGAATGGTGCGTTAGTAATAAAAGATTTTTTAAAACCTGCTGTTATCTCGTTATTGCAACAAGAAGGTAAAGATAATCAACATATTGCTTATTATACAGGCAATAAACATAACGTTTATTTAACTGAAACTGATCCTAGTTATAGCGATTCACACCCAAGAAATCGTCAAGTTACTTCTTCTAAAGGTTGTATTACCACAGATCAAATACCGACAAGCTCGGTGTTACATAGCCTTTACCAAGCACCTAAATTTCGTGACTTTTTATGTGAAGTATTGGGTGAACAAGCCTTGTATGAATATGCTGATCCACTCTCTTCCATTAATTTACACTATGCAGGTGAAGGGCAGGAGCTAGGTTGGCATTATGATAACTCTTCTTTTGCTATTACCTTAATGGTGCAAAGCCCTCAACAAGGGGGCGTTTTTGAATATGTAAAAGATGTACGTGATGCGGATAATGGTGATATGAACTATGTCATGTCTGGGGACATTTTAGATGGCAATGTGATCACTGAAAACCTGTCAATGGATCCTGGGGCGTTGGTATTGTTTAGAGGTAGGAATTCAATGCATAGAGTAACACCAACTATCGGTGAGCAAACCCGTATGCTGGTGGTACTTGCTTATAATACTCAACCCAACATTAGTTTATCTGAGTCTGCTCGTATGACGTTCTTTGGCCGTTTAGGCTAATATCAAACTGCTTATATTGGCTACATTAATTGTAACCAATATAATAACGAGACACCCAGACTACAGGTTATCAGTGAACCTATGGTAGTCATGGCAATAATATTAGCTGCCAATTCTGCACTGTGTCCCATTGCTCTTGCCATAACATAACTTGCGGCGGCTGTTGGTGCGGCAGACATAAAGAACACTAAGCCTAATAACTCTCCTTGATAACCTAAGCAATAAGCTCCAGCCGTGATTAAAACAGGGCCAACGACAATTTTTAGCATAGTTGAAAATCGACAATTAAAGCTATTATTTTTTAACGCTTCTACACTTAAACTGGCTCCGGTGCAAAGCAGTGCAACGGGTAATGTCATATCCGCAAAATATTGCCCGGTATCGACAATCAGATTAGGTACTGGGATGTTAGTTAAGAAGAAAACCAAGCCTAACAAGATACTGATGATTAAAGGATTCTTTAGGATCGACTTAATCATGCTAAACACCATTGTGAAGCTAAATCCTTCTTTTTTCGGCGATAATATAATAACCGATAGGATATTATAAAGTATGGTATGAGAGGCTACATATACAGCAGCTAAACCTAATGTTGCTTCGCCATAAACATTGCTAACGTAAGCTAAACCGATGATCGCCGTATTGCTCCGAAAAGCACCTTGAATAATGGCACCATGGTGTTCTTTTTCAGTTACCCAGTATTTAGTCGCGATAATACACAATAAAAAGAAGATAAAATTAGCCGATATTCCATACGCTACTAGGTTAAAATTAATTTGGGCTTGATGGTCCATTTTAACAATACTAAGAAACAGTAAGGTCGGTAAAGTGACTTTAAACACTAACTTAGAGCCTACTTCAATAAAGCTGTCATTAATGGTGCCTGTATTATTTAAAAACCAGCCTAAAAACAGTAATAAACAAATGGGGCCAACAATAGAAAATGAAAATTGTAAGGATTCGAAGAACATAGTCTAGCACTCACAGAAACAGAAAATGAACGGTTAATGGAGAGCAAGTGTTGTTATGCCTAACATGCAATCCATTACCTTTAAGGTGTATTAGGTTATTAACTAAAGATACTATCGCCCATTTGGTCAATGGCAATTTTGGCTTTTCTAATGGTCATCTCAATACAGTCATCTCTGCTAGCAACAACATCTGAACGAATAAAAGTATGTGTTTGTAACTGGTTATCAAGCTGTTTCGTAATTGCGGCTGACAAACGATATTGTCCACCTTCACTGATTGGCGCTGGGGTAATAGTAAAACCTTTATATTCAGTGCTTTCTTCAACGGGTGCTGCTTCTGGAGTGTTATTATTATTGCCAGAAAAGAGCGACGTTAAACTTGATAGCAATCCCATTATTTTTATTCCTTAAAAAATTAAATTGTTAAAGCATTGTAAATCAAACTGCTTTTAATGTGTGATTTATATTTCAGCAAATATTGTGAAGATAAAAAAAGCAACTCAGTGAGTTGCTTTTTTGGGGATCAACCTAATTAGGCTAATTAATATAAAGGTTTAGAATAAGCCGATAGCATTGGCAAATACTAATAGAATACCGATTGGTGCTACAAAACGTAATAACACTAAAATAATGGCAAATGGTGTACCCGTTAGGTTTAACTCTTCTTGTAAGATGTGTGGTTTAATTACCCAACCAGCAAAGATAGAGATAAAGATACCGCCTAATGGTAGTAAGATATTTGCAGTTAAGTAATCTAAGAACTCAAAGATATCTCCGCCCATACCAAATGACAATTTAGTCCAATCAGCGCCTGCAAATGAGAATATAGTACATAGGCTTAATAACCAAATACCAATGCCCGCAACAGTCGCTGCTTTAGTACGACTCATGTTTTGACGTTCAACTAGGTAGGCTGTTGGAGACTCTAATAGTGCAATTACCGAGGTAAATGCTGCAAATACAATCATGATAAAGAATAATGTACCAACAAAGTCACCAAATGGCATTGAACCAAACGCTAGTGGAATTGATTGGAATAATAAACCAGGACCTGCACTTGGCTCTAAACCATTAGCAAATACGATAGGGTAAATCGCTAAACCAGCAATTAACGCAACAACCGTATCAGCAATAGCGATAGTAATAGATGTTTTAACGATAGACACACCTTTAGGTAGGTATGCACCGTAAGTCATCATAATACCCATTGCTAAGCTCAGAGTGAAAAAGGCGTGACCTAATGCTACTAACGCACCTTCAATGGTAAGTTGTGAGAAATCAACATGGAACATGAAATCAAAGGCCGCTGCAAAATCACCTACAACAGCAGAATAGAACATGATGCCCACCAATAAAATAAGTAGCGCTGGCATTAGGTAAGTAATAGCCGTTTCAAGCCCTTTTTTAACTCCTTTAGAGATAACATAGATAGCTGCAATCAGGGTTAATGTAGACCACACCATCAATTGAGACACACTAGTAATTAACTCAGTGAATAAAGCGCCAATCACATCAGCGTTAGTCGCGGGGTTTGCCGCCGCTGCACTGAATTCACCTGAACCAGAGAAGAATACGTAAGCTGCAGCCCAACCAGCAATAACTGCATAAAAGCTTAGAATAAGGAAACCAGCAATAACGCCGATTGTACCAATTAATGACCAATGCGTTGAGCGACCAGATTCGGCTGCAACATGTGCAATTGCATTAGCTGGCGTAGAGCGACCACGTTTACCAATGATAACTTCTGCCATCATTACTGGAATACCAATTAATAGGATACATGCTAAGTAAACAAGTACAAAAGCACCGCCACCATTTTCACCCATTATGTATGGGAACTTCCAAATATTACCTAAACCTACGGCTGCACCTGTTGCAGCTAAAACATATGCGTATCGACTAGACCATCGATTAGACACTTGTGTATCAGTACTCATTTAAATCCTTGAATGTAATTAAATAGCTATATTTATGCCTTAAGCGCCATAAAAATATCCATTATGTAAATAATTGCCTAAGAATAATAAAAGTTCGGCAAAGAGGCTACTGAAACCCGCATAAAAATTAATTTAAGTCATAAAAGAGTGGTGTTTTGACAAGTGATGCTTGTTTTATGACCGTATAGACATAAAAACAGACCTTCTTACGTTCCTGTAGTTGACAGTACAGGTGTGTATAGGGTTATCTAGAGGTATCTCGTTCCATACCCATATTCGCTGTTAACATCATTTTAAATTGGAGAAGAAAATGGTCAAAGTTGAGAAATCTATTACAGCAAGTTTTGATGTTGATCCACAATGTGGTTTCACACCACTTTGTCCTGATGAGTTGCCTGTAGCAGAAGGGCACTTTATTACTGATCAATTAAATGCACAGGCTGAGTTCGCACAATACCGAGTAGTGAGCAAAGATTGTCATCCCGCAGAGGCACCTTGGATTGCCACATCCCCAGATCAAATAATGACACCAGTAGAAGGTGATTACCCCAATTTAGATATTAAATGGCCTGCTCACTGTGTTGTAGGAACCAAAGGTAATTCACTGATCCCAGGGTTACCCAGTGAAGCGGAATATGATTTTGTGGTAGAAAAAGGTATTGAACCAGAGATGCACCCCTATGGCGCTTGTTATCACGACCTAAGTGATCAACAGGGAACAGGTGTCATTGAATGGTTAAAGGAAAATAAAGTGACTGACGTGATTGTTGGTGGACTAGCAACGGATTACTGCGTGAAAACAACGGTTTTACAATTAGTTAAAGCCGGCTTTAAAGTGATTTTAAATAAAGCGGCTTGCCGTGGAATTGCAGATGATTCTATTCAGTCTGCCTATCAAGAGATGCAAGATATCGGCGTAATATTTATCGCCAGTAGTCAGGAGTTAGCGCGTTAATGCAAAATACAAAAATAGATCGTTGGTTGATTGAAAGTTTAACAGATATCGATTTTTATAAGATAAGTATGTTACAAGCTTTTTATCATGCCGCAGAATTTCGTCTGGTCAATGTGCAATGGAAATTTGCATGTCGGAACCAAGAAGGGTTAGATTTAACCGTTTTAATTCCTGAAATACAGCGCCAACTTGAACACCTTTGCACCTTATCTTTTACTGATGAAGAACTTGATTACTTAAGCAAAATGCATTTTATCAAGCCAGACTTTATTGAATTTCTGCGCATCTTTAAATTGAACATGAAATTTATCCAGCTTCATTCCGACGGTAAAAATATTAACCTGCGTTTTGATGGCCCTTTGTTGCATGTTAGCTTATTTGAAATCTATGCACTTTCTATTATTAGTGAATTACATACTTTTATAAATTGTGGCGGATTTGATCTCTTTGTGGCGAGAGAAAAGCTCGCAGACAAAATCGCTTTATTAAAAGCAGAAAAAGATTTAACGGGCTTAACCTTTATTGATTTTGGGACACGCCGTCGAGCGAGTAAAGCGTGGCAAGAGGAAGTATTAAGCACATTAAAAACAGAGTTCCCTAGTGAGTTCCTTGGAACAAGTTGTGTGCATTTTGCTAGAAAATTAGATTTACCTGCCATGGGCACCATGGCGCATGAATGGTTTCAAAGCTGGCAAGCAGTCACACGTTTAGCTGACGCACAAAAAGCCGCCTTAGAAGGCTGGGTAAGAGAGTATCGTGGTCGTTTAGGTATTGCCTTAACAGACTGTTACTCTATGGATTCTTTTATGCGTGATTTCGATGACCCTTATTTTGGTAAACTTTACGATGGTTTACGACATGACAGTGGTTGCCCATTTGAGTGGGGCGAAAAGGCAATTAACTTATATCATAAGATGGAAATTGATCCTTTAAGCAAAACCTTGGTATTCAGCGATTCATTGGATTTCCCGAGAATGATAGAGATCTGGAAGCGTTTTAGAGGACGAATTAAAGTGTCTTTTGGTATTGGTACTAACTTGATGAATGATGTTGGTAATAAACCGCTTAGCATTGTCATTAAAATGGTGACGGTTAATGGTAAACCTGTTGCTAAAATTTCCGATGAGCCTGGTAAAAGTATGTGCGAGGATTTAGGTTACTTACAATATCTAGCCAGCCAATACGGAATAGACCCAAGTACAGTAAAAGTGGCTAAATAACCACTCTTTAAAGCACTCATAAAATAGAAAAAGCCGATAAAGTTGAGCGTTAATTCTCCGGCTTTATCGGCTTTTTATTAAGTCATTTTAACAAGTAAAATAGCTCATTTGTCTAAACACTTATTTTTGATTAAAGCGTCTTGAGCGTGAAAGTACATCAATTAACAGGGTAATGTTCAAAGCATCACTTTCCGCATTTTGTTCAAGGTAATTACCTTGCCAGTCAATACTATCAATGTCGCCATTTCCCGAAAATTTAGTAATTCTACGGTTTTCATAAATAATGTAGTTCTTACTATCGCCTGACAATATAAAGTCACGATCTTGTTTAGTAAACAAGTCATGGCCACTACTAAATTGATTACTAGGGTTGTCTACAGCAAAGACCTCTTGCATTAAGGTTGGCACTAAATCGACATGACTGGTCATATGGTAAACAGCACGAGGCGGTTTATTTGGCCATACAATCACCATTGGCACACTTGCGCCACTGATTAATGTGTCATTACTATTTTGCTCTTTAAAAGACTGACCATTGGTTCCAGTCAATATAATAATAGTATTCTGATAAGCCTGTTGTGCTTTCAAACTATCTACTATGGTTTGTATCTTTTCATCTATGGCTAATACTTGAGATTGATACAATGTTAATTGCTCTGTTTGCTCAGGTATTGTTTTGATAGAAGGCTGCGTAAACAGATGATCATTCTGCTGCTCTAAATAAACATAAGCGAACCAAGGTGTGCTTTGCTGCTGTGTTTTAATCCATTCATCCCACTGTTGCATCACTTGGTTATTATTAGTGGCATCAGAGTAGTAAACGTCAGCTTGCTGTTTAAGGTGGCTAAAGCTACTTTGTAAAAACTCAGGGTGAACAAAACCAATACTAGAGAACAAACCGATAGAACGGTTACTTTCAACCACTTTGTCCATCAATACAGGGGCAATATGATTATCAGTGATTGGGTCCCAGTAACTGTTAGGTAAACCATAGAACAAACTAAAGACACCTTGAGCACTATTATTAGCGCCACTGAAGTGATTTTTGAAATTAATTGCTTGTTCACTGATCGCCTGTAAATTTGGCATATTATGATCATTAAGCATATCAGCACGTAACGATTCAACATTCACAATCAAAATATTGTAATCGGCGCTAAAGCTAGGAGTAGAGGCATAAGTTAATGGTTTTAAAGGATAGTTAAGTACTTTAGGGTTAGTACCTAAAGCGTTTAGTTCACTTTTTTGAATCGCATCTTCATTTAACCAACCTTGTTTAGTTAGGAAGGTGCGAGCGGTCATCGGATAAGAGAGTGGGTATAAAGAACGCTGATGGGTAATCGGACGATACTGTGTCGCATCGGCCCAAATATAAACCAAGTGGCTTAGTACAAAACTCGCAAACAGGAAGAGCGCGATCGGTTTACCTATCTGTTTCGCGTGTATGATGCGTACTTTTTTCCACAAAATCATCGAGAAAAAAGCTTCTAAAGCAAAAGTAATTGGGATTGAAATATAGTGCAAGTTGATGGAGTAAATCTCTTCAACCTGTTCGGGTTTCTGTAAGAATTGCCAAATTAATGGGTTAAGGTGGAATTCATACAATCTAAATATCTGTGTATCAACAATCAAAAAAGTGATCGCAGTAGTGGCGATCATGATTGAAACGAGGCGATAAATTAAATTATTCGATATTAAAAACGCCAGTGGGAATAATAATATTCCAAACACCACAGCTGCAAGAAAGCTAAAATGCCCCAGTAGACTAATAAACTGATAAGTAATGCCCAAACCAGTATCAGCTAACCCTGAATACGCAATGTAACGTAAGCTGATTAAAGAAATAGCAATAATATTAAAGAACGTAAACCAATGTGCCCAAGTGACATTTTTGGCGACGTTATCGTGAAATTTATGACCTGTTTCAACCATATTTTTTATTTTTCTTTTGAATTAATAGAAGCACTTAATGCTTTAACAAATTTGTCGCTGATTGCTTGACGTTGTGCTGTAGGCACTTGGCTATTAATGATATGAGTAATACTGTTGCCTAAAATCATTAAGCTAAGATCTACAGAGACGTCGTTGTCATGTAAAACATCCATTACTTGATCCAGAATTGATTCGATTTTTTGGCTAGAGTACTTTGATTGAATTGGCATAATAAACTTCTAATATAAGGAATGATAATTGCGTTATGATACCGCACTCGTATTATTATACCAATGACTTAACTCCTCGATTTTGAAAAGTTACACAGATAATTAAGCAAATAATTACTGTTTCAAGATGGATTGCGGTGTGTATAATTTGCCAATTAAGTTTATTCGTTTCTCACAAGGTCATATTTCTATGAACGTTTCCGCTACTAATATTATTTTACACTCTTTAAATTACAATAGTGAGGGTGTCTTATCATGCAAAATGCGTGAAGGCGAGCTACCTATTTCGCCGTCAATTGAGCAGTTGGTCATGGATTTACACCGCAGCTACCAGAGTAAATCAAACAAAGCGTTTGCATTTTTTGCCGATGAAGGGGAAAAATCACAAGTATTCCAACGTGCGTTAACTGAAGAGATGAACGGCGAATTGGATTTTGTTGGTTTTTCTCAACAGGCTGCTGGTCGATTAGTTGCTGAGTTAAAAGATCATGATTTTGCTGAAGAAGGTGTGTTATTGATCAGTAAATACACATGGACAACCAGTGATTACTTATTGGTTGCTTTACTTCAAAATAATCAATCGATTAGTGTTAATGAAAATTTAGAGTTACAAGTTAGTCAGCATATCGAAACCAGTAAAATCCAATTAGTGGCTCGTATTGACCTTACTTTATTAAAACGTGATCCAGAAGCTAATCGTTATATTTCCTTTATTAAAGGGCGTGTTGGTCGTAAAGTCTCTGATTTCTTCTTAGACTTTATGGGCGCAAAAGAAGGGTTTGATGCAAAAGTGCAGAATGAAGGTTTATTAAAAGCAGTGGAAGAGTTTTGTGAAAAGCAAGAGCTGCCAACAGAACAAAAGCAAGAGGTCCGCGAAGTTACTTTTAATTACTGTAAAGAGCAAATCAAAGAGGGGCAAGACATTGATCTGTCGAGCCTATCCGAAGAGTTTCAATCAACCTCAAATTTAGAAGGTAGCTTCTATGACTTTGTCAGCGAAGATTATCAGTTAGAGGAAAACTTCCCTGCGGATAAAACCTTAGTTAGAAAGTTAACTAAATATGTAGGAACGGGTGGCGGCATGAATATTAGTTTCGACCAAAAACATTTAGGCTCTTCTATTCTTTATGATGAAGCTTCTGATACGCTAACTATTCAAGGCATTCCGCCTAATTTACGCGAACAATTAAAACGTGATGCATTGATTGATGCAGGTGAAATGGTGATCACTGAAACCGTTACGGATGATGGAAAAGCACCTTTTTAAGCATTAATAGATTACACTGCTTGTATTCCCCTTGCGAAGGGGATTAAGCAAAAAAGAGATAAAAGAATGAAATTATTTGTACGAGATTTAACTGTTATTGATTCAACTTACTTAGAGGCTACTCGTGGTTTTGTAGGGGAAAGCTATCAAGTTGATGTGGTGTTAGATGGGCAGTTAAATGAACAATCTATGATTTTAGACTTTGCTTTGGTGAAGAAACAGATCAAAGCGATTATCGATGCTGAAGTTGATCATAAACTATTAGTACCAAGTTTATCTGCTGCTTGTAAAGTGCAAGCAGAAGATGAGCGAACTCAAGTTGATTACCATTTAAATGATGCTGAACTTATTCAAGTAAAGGCGCCACATGAAGCATACTGTTTGCTTGATTGTGAGGTTATTAATGAGGCATTTATTGCGCGTTATTTAGAGCAGGTTATTCTAGAAAAATTACCAGAGAATATATCTGGACTGCAAATCACTTTACATCCAGAAGTGATCAATACGCCATTTTACCATTACACTCACGGTTTAAAGAAACATAATGGTAATTGCCAACGCATTGCACATGGTCATCGTTCTAAAATTGATATTTTTATTAATGATCAATATAGCGAACAATGGGTTGAGCAATGGGCTGCGCGTTGGACAGATATCTATTTAGCCAGTGAAAGTGATCTGATTAAACGTAGTGACCTGTCGTTTATTACACAGAAACCAACTGCTGAAGTTCATTGTTCTGCTTATCATGCGCCGCAGGGGTATTTTGAGTTATTAATGCCTGCTAGTCGCTGTGAAGTATTAAACAATGATACCACGGTAGAAGAGTTAGCACGCTTCATCTGTGAAACCATTAAAGCTGAAGAAGGTGATAATAAGGTCACTGTGTTTGCCTATGAAGGCATTGGTAAAGGTGCGATTGTCGAGCTATAACGATCAGTGGTTATTGGCCATGAACAAGCACCATTGATAAAAACATTGATTAAGGATTAAAGATGGCTGAAGAAACAATATTTAGAAAAATAATTGATAAAGAGATCCCGTCGGATACGTTATACCAAGATCAGTATGTTACTGCTTTTCGTGATATTTCACCGCAGGCACCGGTGCATATTTTGATTATTCCCAATAAACTGATCGCAACGGCTAATGATATCGAGGTTGAAGATGAAGTGTTAATCGGGAAGTTATATACGGTCGCTAAAAAGTTAGCCAAAGAAGAGGGCATTGCGGAGTCAGGTTATCGCTTAATCATGAACTGTAATAATGATGGCGGGCAAGAGGTCTATCACATACATTTACATTTATTAGGTGGAAAAAGATTAGGCAAGTTAGTAAATTAACTTTATCTATTAAGTTATGATAAGTTATTGATACTATTTTATTCTTTACAAAGTGGAGTTTACAATGAAAATACATACTAGTCTTTTATTGGCGGTAATGAGTAGTGTAATGCTTACTGCTTGTTCAACGTCAGTAGAGCGTTTAGATGCAAGCGAACAGGTTGATTTAAGTGGTGCATGGAACGATACAGACTCTCAGTTAGTGGCTGAAGAGATGATCCAAGATTCATTATCAAGACCGTGGATCACTAAGTTTGTGACCAGTGAAGGTAAAGACCCTGCTGTTATTGTTGGCCGCATTAAAAATTTAAGCCATGAGCATATTAATACCAATACTTTTGTTGCCAATATGGAGAGAGAATTAATTAATTCCGGTGAAGTACAATTTGTTGCAAGTGCTTCAAGTCGTCAAGAAATTCGTGATGAGCGTGCAGATCAAGACTTAAATGCATCAGAAGTAACACGTAAAGAAGCTGGGCAAGAGTATGGTGCAGATTTCATGATGCAAGGTCAAATCAATACCATTGTTGATGTAGATGGCACTACGCAGGTGCGTTTTTATCAAGTCAACCTTGAATTAATTAGCTTAAAGGATAACCGTAAAGTGTGGATTGGTGAGAAGAAAATCAAAAAACTTATCTCTAACAGTAAAATCCGTCCGTAACGTTTATATACAATAATAGGCTCTGTAATGAGCCTATTATTGTATCAAATGGAATAACTATGTATAAATTGTTACTTGTCTTTGTCTTTTTACTTTCCGGCTGTGCTCAGCACTCTAACAATCGACTTGCAGATGATTTACAATTTCAAACACCAGAGTCCATCCTCTCAGCATTACAAGAAACTAAACCTGACGATAGAGATATAGCGCAATATTATCTTAATATAGGTTACCTACAGTTATTATCTGGGCACTTTCCTGAGTCTATTGATGCACTATTAATTGCTAAAAAAGAGATGGGATCTCTGGCAGCGACTTCGGTGTCAGAAAATATCGGGGCAGGGACGGTTAATGAGACCTTAAGAAGTTATAGTGGTTATCCCCTTGATCGTGTCATGGTGCATAATATGTTGGCTTTGAGTTATCTATTTAATCAAGATATAGGTGGCGCGCGCGTGGAAATGTTACAAGCCGACGTCGCCATGAAAAAACTCTTTGATAAAGACTCTTTGAGTGGTCAACTGGCTAGTACCCACCTTATTTCTGGTATTATTTATGAGTTATTAGATGAACGCTCTAATGCCTTTATTAGCTATCAATTGGCTGAAGAGGTACTTAATAAACGTCATATCGCTTTGCCAGAAGGGTTGAAGTTAGGTTTATTAAGAATGAGCTTAAAAATGGGTAATGACCAAGCTTATGATAAATATAGTCAAGCCTACCCAAGCTTAGCAGAGCATCAAACGGCTAAGGGGCAAGTATTTGTACTGTACTTTAACGGTGTTGTGTCTAATAAAGTTCAAGCGAGTTTAACTGTGCCAAGTTTTAATGGCCAACAACTGATCCGTATTGCCATGCCAACTTACCCGGAACGTGTGCCACGCCCTGTAAGTGCACAAGTCGGTGACGGACAACAAATTAAAAATACGCAAGTTACAGAAAATATTAATGACATTGCTAGAGAGGATTTAGATAAAGAGTATCCTTCTATTCTATTACTCACCACCACCAGAGCGATTGCAAAATATAAAGTGGTGGAGGAAGCCAAAAAGAAAGATCAATTAATCGGTACCTTGCTTAATTTTGCCACTTTGATCAGTGAAGTCGCTGATTTGCGAAGTTGGAATATGTTACCTGCGACAATTCAATTTGCTTATTTAGACACTAACTCAGATAATATTGTTGTTTCTCCCCCTAAGACTGCCGACAATTCAGTGAGTCTTCAGCAAGGGCATCAACATGTTATTTTAGCGACTAATTTATCCAATAAAATATTGCACTATCAGCAATGATTAGCCTTTTGTTAAGGAGTTTACATGAAAAAGATCACCTTACTTGCTTCACTATTATCTAGCGTATTTTTACTGAGCGCTTGCTCCACACCATCTTCAACGCAAACTGACAATCAGCGCCCAACATGGATAGATCATGCACAAACTGAATATCCTGAATCACAATATTTAACGGCGGTAGGACAAGCTTCTAATAGAACTCGCGCAGGCAAAAATGCCGTGGCTAATTTATTAGAGATATTCTCTGTGAACGTCAGAGCTGAAACCCGCACCTTAACCGAAGCAGTTAAACAAGAGAGTGCTTTGGGTGTCACCATGGAAAGTTCAAGTACGTTACAACGTGATATTCAAACCGAAACAGAGCAAGCAATTCAAGGTGTTGAGATTAAACAAACCTGGTTGAGCCCAAGCGGAGAGTATTATGCACTAGCGGTATTACATCGTTTAAGTGCTTCACAAAACTTAACGGAATCGATCGTTGCCCTAGATGAAAAAACAGCTGAGTTAATTGATTACAGTATTAATCAAGCACCTAATGCAATTGCATCAATTAATGCGTTACGCTCAGCGCGAGATGTTCAAATAACGCGTAAAATGGCAAACTTTCAATTGCAATATATAAGTGGTAGTGGTGTGCCAGTAGATATTTCAAGTGATAAAATTGAGCAATTAATTAAACAAAAACTAGCTGCTTTAGCTATCGCAGCAAAGGCTGATACAGAGTCTCAAGCAAAAGCAATTCAGTCGGGCCTTTCTTCATTAGGCGTTCAAGTCACTGATAATGCAAATATTGAAGTAACAGGTTATGCAGATGTAACTAATCCTGCGTTAATTGAGTCTTGGTATTGGCTACGTGGTAGTTATGAGTTAAGTCTTAGCGAAAATGGTCAAGTGATCAGTCGTAAACGTTGGCCTATTAAGGTTTCAGCAAAGCAAAAAGATCTATTAAAATTGCGTTTACAAGACAAATTAAGCACTCGTATGGATGAATACTTACAGCAATTAATTAGTGACTCTCCATCGCTCTAACTTGCGCATATAAATCATTTAAAATTGGCGTTTCAATATTATGTTGTAACGCCTTTTTAATCAGGTAACCATTGATAAACTCTATCTCTGTTTGTCGGCCAAAGTGAATATCTCTATTCATTGAGGAATAATTTTCTGCGGTAGCTTTAATCACATTTGCTACAGTTTCCTGCAATTCATTTAAATCAAAGGTTAATTGTTCAGCTTCTGCAATAGCAAAGACTTCTAATACTAATGGCTGGATTAACGGTGCATATTCAGTGCAACGCAATTGCCCATTTTTGATCTGGTGAATGGCCGTCAGTGGATTGATCACGGCATTAATAATCAGCTTTAACCAGCATTTCTCGATAATTTCATTACTAATATGAGTATCAGGCATAATCTCTAACAGAGGGTGTAAATAGGTGTTTAATCGGTCTTCCATTGGTTGATGATTATTATTTGATTCGTAACCTGGATAAAAACCAAAGTAACTTGGCCCCGCACCAGTATGTGTAATGGTTAAAGCATCAGTTAATAAACTAGCATTGGCAGTGGTGGCACAAATAATCGGGTTATTAGGGAAGTGTTTAGCTACTTGCTCCGCACAACCATAACCATTATGCATTAAGATAATAGCTTGTTGTGGTTTGATATAAGCTTGCTGTTGTAGCAGTGCTGCAAGCACCTGATGTGCTTTAACACACACTAATAAACTACTTTGTTGTGCTTGCTCCGTTTTGTGCAGTAACTGCATGCCATGAGAGACATTAAATGAGTGACACTTACCTATTAAGTCTGTGAGCGTTAAAGTGTTTGTAGACAATACCGAGCGCGATACAATATGACATGGGTAACCTGCTTGTAATAACTTGCCTAACCATAAGCAACCAATTGCACCCGCACCAATTATTTGTATCATACTGTGTCCTATACCGTTAAATGACTATGATCATTAACATAAACATCTATTATGCTAATTTGCTGATTTAGTTACAAGAGACAAAACACACTATGGCAATGCTTAGTCATAGATGATCACTGCGTTTTCTGGTAAATTCATACCCTAGAATATTTTATAGTTTTAAAAGGGAACAAAGATGCCTTCATTTGATATCGTATCAGAAATTGATTTAGTAGAAGTTAAAAATGCCGTTGATAACACTAGCCGTGAACTCGGTACTCGTTATGATTTTCGTGGTGTAAAAGCATCTATTACACTAAACAAAGAAGTGGTTAAATTAGAAGCAGAAGCGGAAATGCAAATCAATGCATTGCGCGATATGTTACGTGCTAACTTAGTAAAACGTGGTGTTGATACTCGCTCTATGGACCCTGATAAATACGAGCAGTCTGGTAAATTCTGGTCACAAAATGTGAAATTTAAAGTAGGTGTTGATCAGCCAACGGCTAAGAAGTTAGTAAAACACATTAAAGATAGCAAAATGAAAGTACAGGTATCTATTCAAGGTGATCAATTACGTGTAACCGGTAAAAAACGTGATGACCTTCAGCAAACGATGCGCTTAGTAAAAGAGTGTGATTTAGGAATGGGTTTCCAGTTTAATAACTTTAAAGACTAGTTTTTGTTGGATAGTTTCTAAAAAATAAAGCCAAGTACATACATGTACTTGGCTTTTTACTTTTAAAGTAATACCAATTGCATTAAGTAAGCGAGCTAAATTTTGCGCAGGAAAAATGACAACGAAGAAGTAAGTCATTTTAACCAGTAAAATAGATCAGTTATTTAGTGTGATTGGTATAAGTTAGATTTTTATCTTGGTGTTAGATTGCAGACATACTGCTGATAGATATGTGCTAACTCTTGTTGGATCAATTCTTTACCTAAAATCTCATGAGATTGAATTGTGTCACGAATTAAATCGAGATCTAGTTGTACTAAACAGTTTTCTGCAATGGGAAAATAACTTAAGTGCCATGGCTCTTCAGCAACTCCACCTTGATCCTTTTGATAAGGACGACAAAAACCGAATGCTTGAATATTCTCACCTAACCAAGCCGTTAACTCACTAAAATAACCACCATTCAAATACTCACTTTTCTGCAACTGCAATGATTGGCCCTGTGGTAATAAGCTCGGGTCGTATACATCGATATCTGTTCCCCAGTGATGGCGACTAGCACTTGGTAGGGCAGACCAATGCAACAGGTGATACAGTTTTTCCCGTTCGCTCACTTTGTTGATATCAATAGGTTTTTCTAGCTGATCTAATATCGCAGTAACACCGGAATATTTGTTATTCCATATATGTAATTGACGTTCAAAGCTACGAAAAGCACTAGCAACATGTAGCGTAAAGCCTGCACTTTTAGCGCTACTTTGTAACGCTGTAAAGTCTGCGATGACTTGCTTATGCAGTAACCTATTCGGTGCAAACTCAACCAAATGAGTTTGCGCTTGTCCGGTCAATTCTAATGGGTTCATGCCAGTAAGTTTTTAAGTGTTAGCTTAAAGATATCAACTAATTCATCTAATTGGGCAATGTTAGTTGATTCATTTACTTTATGGATGGTGGCATTAATTGGGCCTAGTTCCACCACTTGTGCGCCAGTAGGCGCAATAAAGCGCGCATCGGATGTACCGCCACTTGTTGATAGCTCAGTAGTAATGCCGTTTGTTGCTAAAATAGCATCAGCAACAGCATCTGTTAGCGAACCTGGTTCCGTAATAAATGGTTGGCCGTTATAAGTCCATTTAATATCGTATTCAAAACCGGATTTATTTAATATCCCTTCCACTTTTTCAGTTAACATGTCCGCTGTCAGTTCAGTTGAATAACGGAAGTTACATTGTACAACCGCATCACCAGGAACAACATTACTCGCACCAGTACCTGAATTAAAGTTAGTAATTTGAAAACTGGTTGCAGGGAAGTACTGGTTACCTTTATCCCATTCTGTTTGTACTAGCTCTGTTAAAGCAGGGGCAGCTAAATGAATAGGGTTATTAACTAGATGCGGGTAAGCAACGTGTCCTTGTGTACCTTTAAAAGTGATATCAGCGGTTAATGAACCACGACGACCATTTTTAATAATGTCACCTACATGGTTAGTACTTGAAGGTTCACCAACGATACAGTAATCAATTTTCTCATTACGCGCTTCTAATACATCTATCACACGTGTTGTACCGTTGATAAAAGGGCCTTCTTCATCACTAGTAATTAATAGCGCAATTGAGCCTTTATGTTCTTGGTGCTCTTCAATGAATGCTTCTAAGCCAAGCATGAAACAAGCAATACCACTTTTCATGTCTGCTGCACCACGTCCATACAACATGCCATCAACAATAGTTGGTTCGAAGGGCGGAGTGTTCCATTTACTTTCTGGACCCGGTGGAACCACATCAGTATGACCTGCAAAACAAAATAGGGGGGCTTCCGTACCACGTCTTGCCCAAAGGTTTAAGGTATCTTCAAATTCCATTGTTTCACATACAAAACCCATTTTTTCTAAACGTGAAATAAGAAGGTCTTGGCAACCTGCATCTTCAGGAGTGACTGAACGACGACTGATTAAATCTTGTAATAGTGATACGACTGGTGAATGGCTCATTGTATTTCCTTATACTGCAAAAAAAGATTGGTATTTTTTAACATTAAATCCGACGATTGCAGCGCCGTTATGAATGATTAGCGGACGTTTTATTAAAGTAGGGGAATCGATGAACAGTGCTTTAACTGTTGTTTCATCTAAGGTCTCTTTTTGTTGCTCCGTTAGTGCACGATAGCTAGTGCTACGTTTATTTAACAGCTCACCCCAAGAAGAAACAGCATAAAACTGAGCTAATAAATCTTCATCTAACCCATCTTTACGGTAGTCATGAAAGGTGAAGGCAATGTCGTTTTCTTTAAGCCATTTTTGCGCTTTTTTAATAGTATCGCAATTTGGGATACCGTACATAGTTGTTGTCATTGAAATGCTTCTATTATTAAATAAAAAGATGCATGATTGTAACAAGAAAGAGAAGTTAAGAACAAGGAGGGCTAAAATGAAAAAAGCCGCCTAAGCGACTTTTTATATTGGAACTTGTTTATCATTATTTAACGATTTTAAGCACAGGATCTGACGCTACTTCAACAGTACCAGACATTTTCTGTAACTCTTTAATCTCATCCATGTTAGAGATAACAACAGGCGTTAAAATAGATTTAGCTTTTTCAGTTAATAAAGCAAGATCGAACTCGATGATAGTATCACCCGCTTTTACTTTTTGACCTTCTTGAGCAACGCGAGTAAAACCTTCGCCTTTTAGCTCAACTGTATCAATACCAAAGTGAACAAATAATTCAATACCATCTGCAGACTCTAGTGAAAAGGCATGGTTAGTTTCGAAAATCTTACCAATTTCACCATCACATGGTGCAACCATTTTATTTCCGGTAGGGCGAATCGCAATGCCATCACCAACAATTTTTTCAGCAAAAACGACATCTGGCACATCTTCAATAGCAATGATCTCACCTGATAGTGGTGCAATAATATCAATGGTGTTTGCTGTTTGTGTATTGCCGCTTACTGCTTTTTTTAAAGAATCAAAAAAACCCATATAACTAAACTCCAATTTTATAAAATAAAAAGAAAGGTAAGCGATAACCTACCTTTCTTATCAATCAGTTAACTAATACCTTTAGCTTTATTGAAGTCGTTAACTAAGGCTTCTATCTCTCCCGCAGTCGCCATTGATAATGCTTTATCAGCTAGCGCTTTGGCATCTGCAAAGCTAGTGCTACGGATAACTTTCTTAACCGTAGGAATTGAAATTGAACTCATTGAGAATTCATCTAAGCCCATACCTAGTAGTAATAGAGTTGCACGTTCATCACCTGCTAACTCACCACACATACCAGTCCATTTACCCGCTGCATGAGATGCATCGATTACTGTTTTAATGATAGTTAAAACAGAAGGTGTTAATGGGTTGTAAAGATCAGAAATTAATTCATTACCACGGTCCACAGCTAGTGTGTACTGTGTTAAATCGTTAGTACCGATACTGAAGAAATCTACTTCTTTAATTAAGTGGTGCGCAATTGCAGAAGCCGCTGGTGTTTCGATCATTACACCAATCTCAATCTCTTCATCAAAAGCAAGATTCTCATCTCTTAATTCAGCTTTTAATGTTTCTAGGATAGCTTTTAATTTACGAACTTCTTCAACTGAGATGATCATTGGGAACATGATACGGATTTTACCAAAGGCAGAAGCACGTAATAAACCACGTAATTGTGGATTCATGATCTCTGGACGATCAAAACAGATACGGATTGCACGCCATCCTAAAAATGGGTTTAATTCCGTTGGTAAGTCTAAGTAAGGTAGGTCTTTATCACCACCGATATCCATAGTACGGATAATACATGCTTTACCTTCCATTGCTTCTACAACATCTTTGTAAGCAAGGAACTGTTCTTCTTCAGTAGGAAGTTGATCTCTATCCATGAATAGGAATTCTGTGCGGTATAAACCAACACATTCTGCGCCGTTGCGCTTAGCACCGTCAGTGTCTTTTACAGAACCAACGTTTGCCCCAACTTCAACCTGATGACCATCAGTCGTTGTAGCTGGTAAATCTTTTAATTTAGCTAGCTCAGCTTTTTCGTGTAAGAACTCTTCACGTACAGCTTTAGCTTCTTCCATTTCTGCATCAGTTGGGTTGATGATTACTTTATTGTTTAAAGCATCAAGAATAACTAGGTCGCCATTCTCTACTTTTTGAGTAATATCGTTAGTACCAACAATGGCTGGAATCTCTAGTGAGCGAGCCATGATAGACGTATGTGAAGTACGGCCACCAATGTCTGTAATAAAGCCTAATACTTTATCTAGGTTAATTTGTGCCGTTTCAGAAGGTGTTAAATCATTTGCAATTAACACAACCTCTTCTGAAATATCACTTAGATTAACAATGTCAATGCCTAATACGTTCTTTAATAAACGGTTACCGATGTCACGGAAGTCAGCTGCACGTTCACGCAAGTAAGGGTCGTCTAACTCTTGTAACATTTGTGCATTTTCTTCCACGACTGCGTTAACAGCAAAGTCGGCAGTTGCTTTGTTTTTCTTGATATAGGTGATGATATCTTCTTCAAGCTCTTCATCTTCAAGTAGCATTATATGCCCTTCAAAGATAGCTTCTTTCTCTTCACCAAATGTCTCAAGAGCTTTTTGCTTAACTACTTCTAGTTGAGCTGAAGTTTTTGCTCGGCCGTCAAGAAATCGAGTAATTTCATGTTCAATATTGCTTACTTTCTCAGTATTGAGAGAAATTTCGTCTTCTTGTAATAACAATGCTTTTGCAAACGTAATACCAGGGGATGCCAGTATGCCAGATATCATAACCTATCCTTAAAACTACTAAATATTTATCTTATTGAAAGATATATGTATTAAACTAATGTTGCCATTAACTCAACAAGCGTATCAACAGCTTTTTGCTCGTCTGCGCCTTCAGCTTTAATGTTCACTGATGTGCCTTGAGTTAAACCAAGAGTTTGTAGTTTGAAAAGACTTTTTGCACTTGCAGATTTGCTACCTACTTCAACAGAAATGTCAGATGCAAATGATTTTGCTTCTTTAACAAATTGTGCTGCAGGGCGAGTATGAAGACCGTTTGGAGCCGTGATAGTTACTGTTTTTTGATACATGGTAACACCTTAATAAATTTAAATTTGTAATGATAGCAAATTTTAATTGATGTAAAAAAAAATTGCTATTGAACGACATTGAAATTGTTAAAATGCAGCGTATAAACTTTAAAAATGAGAGGTAGGAATAAAAGAAAAAATTGATAATAGCGATTAACTAAATATTAAGTTTTTCTCTCACCTTACTTATCTTTAAATACCCGTTATTAAAACGTTCAATATCATATTTAATGATCCTAAATATGACGTACTAGGTCAACGATTTTCTCCTCTTTAAAGGGGAAAACTATGTATTATTGTTGTTTTTGAGTGTTTTTTAAGCAAAGCTCAGTTTTTCCAATATTTAGATATAAAAAAAGGTGCTAAAAAGCACCTTTTTTAAGCTATTTATGAGGTAAATTAAGCGAAGTTTTCACCTTCAAAAACACCTGCAAAAAGAGCTGTTGATAAGTAACGCTCACCAGAGCTTGGTAAAATAACAACGATGTTCTTATCTTTGTATTCCGGCTCTGCTGCTAAACGTGCTGCAGCAACGACTGCCGCACCAGAAGAAATACCGGCTAGAATACCTTCTTCTTCCATTAAACGACGAGCCATTGCAATAGCATCTTCGTTGCTTACTTGCTCTGCACGGTCTATTAATGACATATCTAAGTTTTTAGGAATGAAGCCAGCACCAATACCTTGGATTTTGTGTGGTCCAGGTTTAACTTCTTCACCGGCTAACGTTTGTGAAATGACTGGTGAATCTGTAGGTTCAACGGCAACACTTGTAATTGCTTTACCTTGGATTTCTTTAATGTAACGACTTACACCTGAAATAGTACCGCCTGTACCAACACCTGCAACAAATACATCGATTTCACCGTCTGTATCATTCCAGATTTCTGGGCCAGTTGTCTCTACGTGAACCTCAGGGTTTGCTGGATTTTCGAATTGACGCATTACAAGGTATTTTTTAGTTTCAGACTGAGCTAATTCTTCAGCTTTGTTGATTGCACCTTTCATACCAAGAGCACCATCAGTAAGTACTAAATTTGCACCCAATGCTTTTAATAGTTTACGACGCTCAACACTCATTGTGTTAGGCATAGTTAGGGTGATTTTGTAACCTCGAGCTGCAGCAACAAAAGCAAGCGCGATACCTGTATTACCACTAGTTGCTTCAACTAATTCAACATCTTTTGTTAACGTACCGTCTTTTTCAGCAGCTAAGATCATGTTTGCACCAATACGACATTTTACGCTGAAGCTTGGGTTGCGACTTTCAACTTTTGCAAATACATTGCCTGTAGTTACATTGTTTAAACGTACTAGTGGAGTGTTACCAATTGCTTGTGAATTATCGCTAAAAATCTTACTCATCATATTGTTCCTATTGGTTGGGTGTTTTTTATAGATAGGCTAATAGCATATCCAATGTTTTAAAATGCGGAAGTGAAATTTTGTTATACCATATAGGTTTTTACCATATGTTGGAATATCACACTTTTTTAAAGTAATTGTTTACTAAATGAATTTACATTTTTGTTTTATTGATTGTTGATTTTAAATGACTTGTTTATAAGTGAAAGGTGGTATTGCTAGAGAAAATAGATCATCTCTCTAGCAATTTGTATGCTGTTTTTTAATCAGTTATTGGTTACAAACTCTAAGTAGTGTCCAAGTTTTTGTAAAATCGCAATCTTCTCTTCATTATGTTGATGTTCAATAGCAAGCATCTCTAAACGAGCGATGTAGTTATCAACATTTTCAATGAAATACGCTTCACGATGACGATTCCATTTTTGTGACTCTTCGCTAGTTAAGGTTTGTGGGTAATTTCTCGCTTTATAGCGGTGCCATAACATTTCAAGGTTAGGATCATCAAAGTGTACTTGGTAAGATTCTATCTGTTGTGGCGATAATTGGGTGATCTCTTTGGCTTGTTTTTTATCGTTTGCCGAAGGAAAACCACCAGAATACAGTTTTTGTTCTGGTTGTTGCTGCCCAGTGCTTTTTACTTCAGTGTCAAAAACTGCGGTTAGTTTTTCTACTAGTTGTTTATTAGCGAGGAATAAATTCATTGATTCGCGACATTGTTTCGCATCAACCCCTAACTCTTTTGCGCGTTCAGCGGTTAAGGTTTTTGCACTGGCAACAATCGGGCATTTATTTATATGAATAAGTTTAATCGGTGGACGATTGATTCCTTCTGGTAAATTGTCCGTTGCGGTATACAAATAGGATTGAATTTGATCGATATCTAATGATAATAATTGCGATAAATCTTTATTTAAATCAACTACGATCACTGCATTGCTGTTAGTGGGGTGTTGTGCAATAGGTAAAATATAAGAACAACAACCTTGTAAGGCTGGGAACATGCCTGATATATGTACCAAAGGGGAAAAACTTCCCATTTTTAATACGTCTTTTACTTTATTCTTTTGTCTTAAGTTAAAGCAGTATTCATAAAGTTTAGGGTGAGCTTCTTTGATCAATTTAGCCATGGCGATAGTCGCGTAAACATCGGACATTGCATCATGTGCCTGTTGATGCACTATGTCATTGGCTTTAGTTAATAACTCTAACTTAAAAGAGGGAACATCATTTTCATCAAATACCCATTCAATACCTTCAGGTCTTAAGGCATAGCACGCTCTTACCATATCGATAATATCCCAACGTGAACAACCATTTTGCCATTCTCTTTGGTAAGCATCATGAAAGTTTCGATACAAGGTAAAGCGAGTGACTTCATCGTCAAAACGAATATTGTTGTACCCCACAACACAGGTATTAGCCTGTTGAAATTGTTGTAAAATATTAAAAATAAATTGGTTTTCAAATTCACCGTGCTGAAGTGCGTATTGCGGTGTAATGCCGGTGACTAAACAAGCTTCAGGTGCAGGTAAATAATCATTGGGTGGTCGGCAGTACCATTGATAAGGTTCTGAAATAATATTTAAATCAAGATCGGTGCGAATACCGGCAAACTGTGAAGGACGATCTGTGCCTGGATTTAAGCCAAAGGTTTCATAGTCATGCCATAAAAGGCTTGGTGATACTTGATTCATATTATTTACCCGTAATTAATGTCGTTATATTGTGTCGAATTTACCTTTAAAAAGCGAATCAATTGCATTGAATGTGATTGAAAAATAAGTTTAATTGATTAATTTACTGACACTTTAGTTTGTATCTAAAAAGGATGGTGAGAATTTAAACAGTCATAGGAAACTTGATCAGGGTAGAACAGATCAAAGAATAAATCGATTTTGTTGTTTTATAAATGCGTTATTACAATTTTAGTTTTTTAAACAACAAGCATATTTATGAAAAATAAGGTTATTGTCTTTTCAGAAGGGATTGTACGCGTAAGCGCAAATGTGCTTATTTAATAGGCTTCTGGAGAAGTTATGTGAAGTTATATTTACTGGGAAATTAAACAGTGAAAGATTGTTATTCAGGAAAATGTTGCTGTAATTACAATAAGGCAACAAAATTAACAAAAATAATTACAGTTTATTTACATAAAAATATAGGCTGAGTTATTGTCTATAGAAAAGGGAGTAACTGAATACAAGAATTCATTTTTCTAGTGAGTTTTATAACCGTGTTTAGTTATATTTCCAATTAAGGGACAAAGCCAATTTCACAATCTAGCATCTAGCATCTAGCATCTAGCATCTAGTATCTAGTA
>NZ_QOCB01000117.1 GCF_003318165.1 Psychromonas sp. B3M02 | reverse complement strand
TAAGGGACAAAACCTTTATGCAACGCAATACCGTTAATGATAGCGGCCATTGCAAACTCACGAACACCGTAGTGCAAGTAGTTACCTGAAGCATCATCAGCGGTAATCGCTTTAGTACCAGACCACATAGTGAGGTTAGATGGTGCTAAATCTGCAGAGCCACCTAATAATTCAGGTAGCATTGCGCCGTAAGCTTCGATACAGTTTTGTGAGGCTTTACGTGTTGCAATATTTGCTTGGTTTGCTTGTAAGTCAGCAATGTAAGCTGAAGATTTTTCTTCCCACTCAGCAGGTAGTTCGTTATTAACACGACGTTTGTATTCTGCTGCTAGCTCTGGGTAAGCCGCTGCATACGCTGCGAATTTCTCATCCCAAGATTGCTCTGCTGCTTGACCTTGTGTTTTGTTATCCCAACCTGCATAAACGTCAGCAGGAATTTCAAATGGACCGTGCTCCCAACCTAGCGCTTTGCGTGTTGCTGCGATTTCATCGTGGCCTAAAGGTGCGCCGTGACAATCGTGTGTACCTTGCTTAGCCGGAGAGCCAAAACCGATAATGGTTTTACAACAGATAATCGTTGGTTTAGTGGTTTCTGCTTTAGCAGAAATAATCGCCGCTTTAATTGCTTCTGCATTGTGACCGTCTACTGACAGTACTTGCCATCCGTAAGATTCAAAACGTTTAGGCGTATCATCAGTGAACCAACCTTCTACTTCACCATCGATTGAGATACCGTTGTCATCCCAGAATGCAATTAGTTTACCTAAACCTAATGTACCCGCTAAAGAGCAAGCTTCATGCGAGATACCTTCCATTAAACAACCATCGCCTAAGAAGGCATAAGTGTTGTGATCAACAATCTCGTGACCGTCTTGGTTGAATTGCGCTGCCAATGATTTTTCAGCAATCGCCATACCTACGGCATTAGTAATACCTTGGCCTAGTGGACCCGTCGTTGTTTCAATACCTGGTGCGTAACCATACTCTGGGTGGCCCGGTGTTTTTGAGTGCAGTTGACGGAAGTTTTTAAGGTCTTCGATTGAAAGGTCATAACCAGTTAGATGCAATAGAGAATAGATAAGCATTGAGCCATGACCGTTAGATAGAATAAAGCGGTCGCGGTCAGCCCAATCTGGGTTAGTTGGGTTGTGCTTTAGGAAGTCAGTCCATAGCACTTGTGCAATATCAGCCATCCCCATTGGTGCGCCAGGGTGACCTGAATTGGCTTGTTGAACTGCATCCATACTAAGGGCACGAATGGCATTAGCTAACTCTTGACGAGAAGGCATCTGTTTCTCCTGATTACATTTAGATTTAATAAAGAATATGTGCGGATATATCTGGTGCGGATTATCACAAATACGTGGTACGGGGGCAAACGATAATTTACAAATTGATCACATAATTGGAGAAAATAAAGTTTAACTGGAGAATCGCATAGAAAATGCAAAAATGGAGCTCAATAATATGAAATAAAATAATTAAGGGCATATTAAATACCCTTAATAAAACGCCATGAACTAGCTTTGTTGTTCAGCGTAGCCTGTATTTTTGTTTGGACCAAAAACAAAAATAATTCCCTGATCCAATAAGATTTGTGTGGTTTTATCAAAAAAGGTAATCGCTTGATCCGTTGGCATATGCTTAAGAATTAACTCTATCGCAATATCAAACCCTTCCGCATCGGGTAATGCCTTGAGTAACTCACCCGACTCAATAAAATACAAATAAGTATTAATTTTTTCCTGTAAGGTAAAAAGATGCACATCATCATGGTCCCATACTAACGGGTCGATAATACTCAAAAATACGCGTTTCGCTTCTTTTTCCATACCAATAGCATCAATGCTATCTGTTTCAACTACGCTCATTGCCGTTCCTAACATTCTTTATCAATTCGAGGGGGAAGAATAAATTCCATTTAAGTAAGAGGGTATAATTCGCGCCACATCGCCATTCCACCTTCAACGCTATAAGTGTCTTTATAACCTTGGTCAGCTAAATATTGAGCAACACCTTTACTACTATTCCCATGATAACAAACGACAAAAACAGGCGTATCAAACTGCACTTTTTCAAAAAACGCTTTCAGTGTTTCGTTATTTAAATTAAAAGCACCTTCTGCATGATCAGCAGCATAAGACTGCGCATCACGCGTATCCACAAGAACAGCCTCTTCATTCTCTAAACGTTGTTTGGTTTCAGCTATTTCTATTAGCTTAAATGTGGACATTTTTTGTTCCTTTATTAATTAAACATTTATCAATGCAAAGGTAGGTAATTATTTTATCGTATAAAAATATATACCGATGATTTTTATGTTATTACAAGGTGACGGCTAATACAAAAAGATATCATTGTTATTACAAAACAGTCTCTATCAACTATAATAAACAATAACATAAAGGCAACGACAAAGAATTGCTACATAATGGATAAAAATAAACACTAACCCCAAAAGGGTATCATTTTCGAAGTTTAATAAATAACATACAATATGTTGACTATAATATTACTGAAACTTTCGAGTTCTTAAGTAAAAATACAATAATGGACGATATTTTGATATTAGCACTTCAATATCAAACATGGATACGAATACAGTTTAATTTACAGGTACCTCTTTAATGAAATTTATAATAATAAGTGCAGTCTACAATATGGCTGATGAACTAAAAGCCAACATAGAGATACTTAAGCAACAAGACTATACAAATTTTGAGGTTTATTTTGGAGATGACCTTTCTACCGACAATAGTTGCCAAGTTATTGAAGAAAATATAAAAGATGACAAACGATTCCACCTTATTAAACACCAAAATAAACTGTTTTCTATGGGTAATATCTGTACTTGTATAAAAGCCGCTAATCCAGAAGATGAAGATGTGATAGTACTGGTCGATGGTGATGACAAACTTTCTTCCACCGATGTATTAAGTTATCTAAAAGAAGTCTACACAAAGCAGCAATGCTTAATGACTTATGGTTCATTCCAATCAGATGGAATTAAAGATAAAAACTGTAAACCTTATCCTAAAATAGCTACTTACTTTAATTTATTCAGGTTTTTTAAATGGAGGGCATCACACTTAAAAACATTCAAGTACAAACTTTGGAATAAAATTAATAAAACTGATTTAACTATCACTAGAAAATGCTACGAAAAAACAATTAAAAATGCATTACGTAAAGGTCAATTAATAACTTGGTCTCATTTGAGAAAAGTTCAATATGAAGATATTGTTACATCCACTTATGAATATGTAAGACGTTGTGATGATAAAACATTCACATTACCTATGTTAGAGATGGCCGGTGATAGAAGTTACCACATATCTCGAGTGCTCTATGATTACAATAAAGGTGGCGCACATGATTTTGGAAGCAGCGACAAGAAATGGGCACAACGTTTCATTCGAAATTGTATCTTTTTGAAACCTCGTTATCGTAAAGTCCACTTTGGTAAGTGATCATGAAAAGCCTAAAGTGTAACTCTAGAGAAAATATCGCTAATAAAGTGCTAGTGCAATATCGAATTTTTAACAATAAAGCCCCTATTGTTATTACTTTTTCACCAGCAGGTTATGTGCTAAGTGATAAGGATATTATTAATGGGAAAAATGGTTGGGGGTTTTCTTGCTTAGAAAAAATGAATGTTAATGTAATAACGTTCACCGCAATCAACAATAAACATTGGTTTGTTATTCCAGAAGTTCAAGAATATATTAATAAACTAATACCTCATCTTGAAGTGTTTCCCGAGCGCTTAGGGTACGGAGCAAGCATGGGCGCATTTGCATTATCAATCTATGCGACTAAATTAAAAATTGATAGACTATTATTAATAACCCCAATGAACTTACCTCCGAGTATCTATTCTGAAATAAAGTTCGATTATGCATCAAATTTTAATGGGGAAATAACTCTAATTTACGACCCGCTTTGTCCAGTTGATAAACAATGCGCATTACAATTCCCTAAACATACAAAATACTTAAGGTTTTACTCTGTTGGACACCAGGTTATCGAGTCATTAAGTTATATTCGCTATTTATCGACTTTAGTATCAAAGTTTATAGACAATAAAATTGATATTACTGAATTTTCATCACATGCAAGAAAGCGTAAAAACTTAGGGCGTTTTTACAGCTACTTAAAAAGAAACCCTACGAGAAAAAACACTAAAAAAAGAAAAATAACTATTTTATATCACTTCCTAAAATGGAACATAATGAATCCAGGAGCCTCCATCAATAGAACTATTTTTAAGCTAAAAAGAAGTGCTGAAAAAAGGTATTCAAAACTATCAAGCTAGATAACAGATACGTAAGGTTACTATTACACTAGCTTAAAATACAATCTCATACATGAAAGAATACTCTAATTCCATACCAAATATAAATTAGAGTTCATTACAAATAAGTAATTAAATAATATTTAAAATAAGAAAGATATCATGAAGATAATAATGATTGATAAACTTTTAAAGTAGCATCGACACCTTGTTCTACATTAAATTTATTCACCGCTCTTTCTTTGGCATTTTTACCGTAAAGTGCACATAACGCTCTATCATTATATAACTGCATAATGGCATCAGCTAACTCTTGAGGTTTAGATGGCGGAACAACAATACCTGAATGACCATCTTTCACTAACTCGGCATTACCACCTGTATCAGATACAATGGCAGGGACACCATATGAGTTAGCTTCTAATACAGCACGACATAAGCCTTCTCGTTTGGTTGTTGGTAATACGGTTAAATCAGAGGCAGCAGCGACTTCTGGCGCATCGGTTCGATAACCTAGCGCATGTACTCGACCAACACGTCCACTTGATTCAATTAACGCCTGTATTTTTTCTGATGAAGGATCCGCCCCGACTAATAAAACATCCAGGTTTGTATCCTTAGGCAATAAAGATAACGCTTCCATTAAAACAGGTAAGCCTTTACGCGGTCTTAAATTAGCAACTAGAGAAATAATAAAACTGTCTTCAGGTAGCTTTAATCCAGACAGATCAGCCTTTGGATTTTGATACCAGCTACTATCGTGGCCTTTATAAACGGTCACCGCTTTATCTTTATGTCGACCTAAGTGCGTTTTAAGCTCTAGCTCAACAGCCTTTGCAACACAAATAATTTTATCTAAGCGAGGGTGAAGTAATGTTAAATAACTTAAAGGATCTATCCGGCTCATATTCCCAGTCTGTCCTCTGTAAGCAATTGCTTTAACGTCTGTACCGATAGCCGCCATCGCGCCATTACAGCAAGCGATATTATTAAAAAGATGAAGAATTTTTATATCGCGATCTTTAATCAGCTGTTTGATTTTTTTAATAGTGGTTAATGAAAATTTCTGATTTAGCTTATCAGTGAACACTTCTATGCCATGCGACTCAAATAAAGCAATAAGTGGTGAGTTGGGATTACATAAAGCAACCACTTTCACTTTCCCCGTTTTATGTAACCCTATTATTTGAGATGCTTCAGGACGTATAGGGTTAATATTTTCACGAGCATGGTGTGTCACTGCTAAAACATTGATCATGTTAATTTAAAATCCAAAAAATTGATAAAATAAAGACCGACTCTTAAAAGGAATGCATTAATCTAAAAGAGTACGAGTAAAGAGTGTTAATTAATTTTGAATAATCAACTTAACTCTAGAAAAATAGCCATCTATTTTTCTGCTTTAATGGCTAGTTATCAAAAACTATAAACAATAAGTATATTATGTGTAGAGTATCTTATCCCTTAACACCAATCAAATCAGATAAGTAAAACCTAAACATTAAACTAATCGGTTATTTATTTAATATTTCCAATACTTTAGCTTTTTACGCATTTTAAAATTTTGAATAATATTACGTGGTTTGGTGTCTTGCCAGCCATCTGCGATCATCTCTTCAACAGCCGATAAAATACGACTAGATGAGTTCCCATCTAAGTAAGGCGTTATGGCCGGACCATAAGCTTTAATTTTATCTATTAAATTAGAAGAAGGTGATAGAGCTTGCTGAATCGCTCCTTTTAGCTCCGCAGCGTCAGTAATATTAATAAAACAGTCTAACGGTGATCTATTATTAACTGTAACAACAGGTTTATTTAATAACAGAAACTCTTGAAAGATTGAGGAATTATCACAAATCATTATATCCGCTCGGTGCAAAGCCTCAATAACTTGATCATTACCAAAAAAGACTAAATTATCTCCTTGTAAATTTTTATACTTTTGTACTGTCTGTTTCGCCATTTTAGGGTGTAATGTCACTATCCATTGCCACTGACTATCATCACTCAGCCGCTTAATCTCTTCATATACAAGTTCAGCACAGGATAATGAAGCTGAAAAAGTCGATGAAAATAATATTTGTGGACGTGAAAAAGTATCTGAAGCTTGATACTGGAATAAAGCATCTAATTTTACCCACCCTGTTTCAACTACTTTGCAATGCGTTTTATCTTTAATTGCTTTCAGCAACATGCCTGTTCGCTGTGGCCCTTCTGTACAATAAAGATCAAAAAGTCCTCTTTCAGGATAAACATTACCTCGTTTACTTTGATTTATCCCATGAAAAACTTGTACTTTAATACCAGGTATAAAACCAGGAACATGATTACCAGGGACAAACACTGCATCAGGTTTAAAAGCAATTGCATCATCAATGGAGGCTAGCATTTTCTCATCATCTCGCAAATATTGAACAGAAGCGTCATTTCCGACAATGAGCCATTTTACTTGGTAACCTTGGTTAATAGCTTCAATCTGTATTGGGCGAAGAATATCGAAAGCGTAATTTTGCTCTACATAAAAAAGAAATTTTAAGGGTTTTCTTTCTATATTTGATGGTGATGCATGCATTGATTTACCCTACATTTTGAACTAAAAACAAAGAATAGTAGTGTACACTACATCTTTTTGGCAAACAGTGAATAATTGATCATATGCTTATACGTTTAACTTACCGACTTTTATTAATATTGGTGGCCCCAGTTTTTTTAATTGGTCTATATAAATCTAAACCCAACAAACCTAAATTTGGAAAACGTTGGAAAGAGCATTTCGGAGTAACTCCAGTTATTCAAAAACCATTTGAGAAGCCAATTTGGGTTCATGCTGTTTCTGTAGGGGAAGTGGTTGCTATTACTCCTCTCATTAAAGCACTCAAGAAGCAAAAACCTTCACTCAACATTATAATGACAACGACTACCAGTACAGGTGCAGATGAGGTCAAGAAACTAGGAGGTTTAGTTGAGCACCGTTACATGCCTTTAGACTTCCCTTTTGCTATTAAAAGCTTTATCAACCGTATGCAACCTAGAGCATTGTTTATTATGGAAACTGAGCTTTGGCCTAATACATTATATTACTGTCAAAAAATGAATATCCCTGTGACCGTTATTAATGCTCGATTATCAGAAAGATCGGCTGTACGTTACAAAAAGTTTCCTTTCATATTTAACCTGTTACTAAGCAATATAAACTTTGTGCTGGCTCAAACTCAGCAAGATGCACAACGTTTTATTAACCTTGGTCTTTCAAAGCAACAGACACAAATAACAGGCTCAATTAAATTCGACATTAAAGCGACTCACGCACAATTAGACGCAGCACGGAATTTAAGGTCAACCCTAGGAAATACGCGACCTATATGGATTGCTGCAAGTACACATAAAGGTGAAGATGAACAGATTATCGCAGCCCACCAGCAAGTGTTAACAAACACCCAAGAGGCATTATTGATTATTGTGCCACGTCACCCAGAACGCTTCCGTTCAGTGGAAAAGTTAATTGCTAATAGTGGGTTGTCAGTCATTTCACGCAGTAGCGAACAGCCCGTTACAACACATACTCAAGTCTACTTAGGTGACTCAATGGGGGAAATGATGACGTTGTTAGGCGCAGCGGATATATGCTTTATCGCTGGAAGCTTAATTGGCGATAAAGTCGGTGGTCATAATTTACTGGAAGCAGCGGCCCTCAAAAAGCCTATTTTGAATGGCCCTAGTTACTTTAATTTTAAAGAGATCACCGAACAGTTAACAGCGCTAGGCGCCTGCACTATTTGCCAAGACGCAGAAGAAATTGCTCATACTGTAAAGGAGTTGTTTGAGAATAAGCAGATGCAAGAGCAACAAGGACAGCTAGCCCTCGATTTTGTAGAAAACAATCAAGGGGCACTCAATATAACCAGTAAAGCAATACAAAATATTATTGATGATAAGCTTTAATTAAGCATTCCCAGTCTTTAATACCCCACTTAATTTGGCGCTTATTAACTTCTTTGTTAAAAGAACGTAATAAGCGCTTCAAGTTGCCTTCTTTCCATTCGTGATCAGCTTGCTCATAGCACTTATCAAAATCGATAATCCAAGCTTTACCTTGTTGATCTAACAAAATATTGTGAATATTTAAATCGGTATGGTTAACCTGTGCTTGATGCATTTTTTTGATTTGCAATGCAATAGCTTGGTACTCAACCTCATTGAGTTGACGTTGCTGTAAAATGCTCACCAGATCTTGTGCATTTGGGATTTTTTCAGACAGTAAGTCAGCTTGATAAGTAATGCCTTTTTTAACCACTCTAGCAGCGATCGGCGTGGGCACATTTACATCAAGGTCTTTTAAAGTTTTAAGTAAATGAAACTCTGCAACCGAACGTGTATCTTGCCAACCAGTAAAAAAATAATGGTCTGAAATAATCTTGCCAAACAAACCGCCGCGTCGATAATGACGAAGCGCTGCTTGTATTGTCTTTAACTGAACAAACCATGTTGTGCCACGCCCTGTTGCTGAGCCAGTGACTTTATCTTTATGTTGCCAGTATTGAGCATCAAAACAACGTTCAATATCATCGCTAATTAAGCTATCATCAAACACTATATACAGAGAGTTTTGCTCAATCGTTTTCAACATGACTTATTCCATTTACTTTAAAGATAAGATACTAACATGCCTCTATTTACATCTGCACCAAAATCTATTTGCTTACTACGCCTTTCTGCAATTGGGGATGTATGCCATGCAGTGGCGATGGTGCAAGCTATTCAAAAACAATGGCCAACGACCAAAATCACCTGGATTATGGGGAAAATTGAAGCGCAGTTATTAAATGACTTGCCCAATGTTGAAGTAATCGTTTTCGATAAAAAAACGGGTTATCAAGGAATGAAAGCAATTTGGAAGCAGCTTTCTGGTAGAAAATTTGATGCGCTATTACATATGCAGCTCGCATTAAGAGCCAGCGCATTAACCATTGGAATAAAAGCAAAATACAAAGTAGGGTTTAACCGAAAACGTGCTAAAGAGGGACAATGGCTATTCACCAATAAAAAAGTCCCGGATACCGCGTCCCAACATGTATTAGATAGTTTCTTTGAATTCGCTTATTACCTTGGCATTGAGAAAACCACACCAACATGGCACATTCCACTCAGCGAGTCAGATATCAACTTCGCACAGAGCATTAGCCCATCAGGTAAGCCACTCTTTGTTATTAGCCCAGCTGCAAGTAAAGATGAGCGTAATTGGTTAACAGAGCGCTATGCAGCTATTGCAGATTACGCCATAGAGAAAGGTTTTGAAGTTGCTCTATGTGGTTCTCCTGCCCCCAGAGAAATCACTTTAGGTGAGAACATTCAAAAATTGATGCAGCAATCTGCAATCAACCTCATTGGCAAAACCACATTAAAACAACTCACAGCAACGCTGAAACAAGCACAAGTTGTATTGGCTCCAGACTCAGGACCAGCGCATATAGCAACAACACAAGGCACACCAGTCATTGGCTTATACGGTCACAGTAACCCACTCAGAACAGGCCCTTATTTAAGCCAAGATAATGTGGTCAGCGTGTATGAAAAGCATGTTGAATTACAGCATAAAAAACCTTTAAATGAGTTATCATGGTCAACTAGAGTAAAAGGTTCATATGTTATGCAAGATATAAACATAGAAGATATAATAAAGAAAATAAACAATGCTTAGATGACTAAATTTTATAGAAATTTAACTATACTAAAAAT